>CAXNGD010000073.1:0-9486 GCA_964201575.1 Acetobacterales bacterium
CCGCGGCCCGGACGATATCCGCCCCCACCACCTGATCGATCGTATAATCCGCCCCCTTGATCAGAACATCCGGCACAATCGCGCGGATCAGCCGCTCCGGCGTATCCTCCTCGAACAGCACCACCAGATCGGCCGAGGCCATGCTCGCCATCACCGTCGCCCGCGCCGCCTCGTTCTGCACCGGCCGGTCCGGCCCCTTGAGCCGCTTGACCGAGTCATCGCTGTTCAGCCCCACCACCAGCCGGTCGCATTGCGCCCGCGCGGCCGCCAGCAGCCGGACATGGCCCGGATGGATCAGGTCGAAGCACCCATTGGTGAACCCCACCTTCTCCTCGCGCCCGCGCCAGGCCGCGATCTGCGCCAGCGCCGCGTCCAGCTCCATCACCTTGCTGTCGATCGCCAGCACCTCCTCGCGATGCAGCATGGCGGCAACCTCTGCCCGGCTGACGGTCGCCGTCCCCGGCTTGGCCACCGCCAGCCCCGCCGCGATATTGGCCAGCACCGCCGCATCCGGCATCTCCGCCCCCACCGCCAGCGCCAGCGCAAACGCAATCACCAGCGTGTCGCCAGCGCCGGACACATCGGCCACCGCCACCGCCCGGGTCGGCACATGCCGCGGCGCCTGGCCCTGGCGCACCAGCGTCAGCCCCTTCTCCGACCGCTTGACCAGCACCGCCGCCGCCCCCGCCTGGGCCAGCGCCGCCGCACCGGCCAGCACCGCCCCCACATCATCCTCGGCCGACAGCCCGGTCGCGCGCGTCACCTCCATGACATTCGGCGTGATCACCGTCGCCCCGGCATAAACCGCGAAATCCGCCCGCTTGGGATCAACCACCACCGGCTTGCCGGCCGCCCGCGCCGCCGCGATCGCAGCCCCCAGCACCGCATCGGACAACGCGCCCTTCTCGTAATCCGACATCACCACAACGTCGCAGTCCGGTAACGCGGCGGCAAACGCCTCCAGCAACCGGGCCTGCGCCTCGGCCGGCACGGCGCCGCCCTCCTCCTCGTCCAGGCGCAGCAACTGGTGCCCGCCGGACATGAAGCGCGTCTTCACCGTGGTCGGCCGGCCAGGCACGCGCACCAGCCCATTGCCGAAGCGCCCGCCGATGGCGGTGGCAATCTCGGCAGCTGCGGCATCGTCGCCGACCAGCCCGACCAGCACGGCGCGGGCGCCCAGGGCCGCGGCATTCTCGGCGACATTGCCGGCACCGCCCAGCACACTCCGGCGACTGCGCGCCCACAGCACCGGGATCGGCGCCTCGGGCGAAATGCGCCGCACCTCGCCGTGCACGTAGCGGTCCAGCATCACATCGCCCAGTACCAGCACCGTAACCCCGCCAAAGGCGGCGAGGTGGCGGGCCAACAGGCGCTCGGCGGCGTCAGGCGCGGTTGAGGAGGGCAAATGGCTGGTCCCGGCGATCGGTTCAGGCGCCGAGTATACCGGTGCCACGCCGTCCGCCAAAGCGGCGGTCTATGAGCGCTTGGGCCCTGGCTTCGGCGGTGCGCTGTCGCCCGGCTGGCTGTCCATCGGCTTGAACATCGCGCCCCCCTGCTTGGCATGGCCGGCCGCCAGGAGTTGGGCCGCGATCGGCGCGTCGGAGCGGATCATCATGGTGCGGATGCCGCCGCAGCCCAGGCGCTTGGTCAGCGCCTCCAGCTCTTGCACCAGGGCGGCGGTCACCGGCTCGGGGTCCAGCAGGTCGATGGCCACGAGATGTTCGGCCACCAGCACCGCGCCGTGTTCCAGGTCGTCATCGCGCCGCCAGATGAACAGCCCGCACCGCATCGGCCGCGGTGCGCGGCGCGCCACCATGATGCCGGACAGCCCGGCCCGGCGCGGTCCGGTGGCACGGCGGGCGAATCGCAGCCAAGCGGGCAGCAACAGGCCCGGGATCGCCTCGCGCAGCAGCGGATACACCGTCCCGGCCAGGTCGGGGGGCAGGTCCTCGCAACGCAGGCCGGCAATTTGGGCGGCATCCTCAGGCATTGCAGCAAGGTGCGGCGAGTTTCGAAGTATTTCCTTGACCCAGATCAATGCCCGCAATCGTGCCCTGCGAATTATCGGTTCGCGCCGTGCGTGGACCCAGTGTAATCTCGCACTCAAGGAGGGCGGATGTATATCTGCCGTCAGGAGCGCACATGACCGCGACGACCCGGTCCCGGCCCCTTGTGATTGACGTACACCGCGACCAGTCGATCTGCGCGCATTGCCAGGCCCGGCCGTTCAGCGTGTGCTCGGTTATCGGCGATGATGATCTTGAGCGCCTGGGCGCCGCCGCCGTCACGGTCACGGTTCAGCCCGGCCACACCTTCATCCAGGAAGGCGACCCGGCCGAGCATTTCTTCAATGTCACGGCGGGCACTGCCAAGCTGTTCAAGCTGTTGCCCGACGGGCGGCGCCAGGTCACCGGCTTTGCCGCCACCGGGTATTTCCTCGGCCTCGCGGTGTCCAGCTCCTACGCCTTCAGCGCCGAGGCGCTGGAGCTGGTGCGCGTCTGCCGGTTCAGCCGCAGCAAGCTGCGCGGCCTGCTGGACGACTTTCCGGCGCTGGAGAAAAAACTGCTCGAAGTCGCGTCAAACGAGCTTGTGGTGGCGCAGGAACAGATGCTGCTGCTCGGCCGCAAGACCGCGCGCGAGCGGCTGGCATCTTTCCTGATCGCCCGCGCCAACCTGCTGCCGCATTGCGCCGGCCACGCCCCGGACGGCGCGAAGGAACGCATCCACCTGCCGATGACCCGCAGCGAAATCGCCGATTATCTCGGCCTGACCATCGAGACGGTCAGCCGGACGCTGTCGCGCTTCAAGGCGGAACAGTTGATCGAGATCCCCAACAACACCGAGATCGTGGTGTTGAAACACGAGACGCTCGACAACATCGCCACCGGCATGACCTGACGGTCGCGGCGTCAAGCCGTCCGCGCCGCGCCCACTCTCGCCGCAATCGCCGCGGCCCGCGCCAACAGCCGCTCGGCGCGGCGCACTACGGGAACATCGATCATCCGCCCGTCCAGCGCGACCGCCCCGCGCCCTTCGGCGGCGGCTTGGCGGTCGATCTCGATCACCCGCTTGGCATGGGCGATCTCGGCCTCGCCGGGCGAGAACGCTGCGTTCAGCGGCGCCACCTGGACCGGGTTGATGCAGGACGCCCCCTCGAAGCCCAGCGCGCGCGAGCGCCGCGCCATCGCCGCGAAGGCTTCGACGTCGCCAAACCCGGCCAGCGTGCCGGTCAGGCCCAGCGGCATCACCCCGGCGGCGCGCGCGGCATGCAAGACCATGCCCTTGGCCAGCGACAGCGCCTCCTCGCTCGGCTCGGCCCCCAAGGCGAGGGCGAAATCCTCCGCCCCGAGGCTCAGCGCGATGCAGCGCCGGCTGGCCCGCGCGATCGCCTCGGCATGCGGCAGCGCCTCCGGCGTCTCGACCAGGATGTAGAACCAGGTATGGCCGTCCGGGAGACCCGCCGTGGCTTCGCGCTCGCTGACCAGCTCGTCGATCAGCTTGATGTGGTCCGGCCCGCGCGCCTTGGTGATGATCAGCCCATCGACATCCGGGCCCACCGCCGCCTCGACATCGGGCACCGCCAAGGACAGCGGGGCATTGATCCGCACCAGCACATCGTTCGGCCCGCGGCGGACGCGGCGGGCGGCATCGGCCAGGTTGGCGCGCGCGGCCCTCTTCTCCGAAGGCGGCACGCTGTCCTCCAGGTCAAGCTGGATGCAGTCGGCCCCACGGGTGTGGGCGCGGTCGATGAAACGGTCGACATGCGCCGGCACGTACATCAACGAACGCCAGACGGGCAAAGGACGGGGCTGGATCATGCCGGCATTGAGAGAGGCCAGCGACCCTTCGTCAAGCAACCAACTCCGCCGCCACCAGCCCCAAGGCCAGGATCGCCGCGACAGGCGGCAGCCAGTGCGGCATCGCAAACCGCCCCGCGCCCGCCGAGGAGTGGCGCTGTACACGCCACAGCGCGACATCGACCAGCGCGAAGATCACCAGGGTGATCACATTGGCCAGCGCCAACAGTCGTTCGAACGGCAGGAACAGCGCCATGGCCAGCACCAGCCCGCCCGCCAGCACCGTGGCGGCCAGCGGCGTGCGGGTGCGCGCATCCACCCGGGCGAGCACCGCCGGTAGTTGCCCACGCTTGGCGACACCGAAGAACAGCCGCGCCAGCACCATGATCTGCACCAGCACGCCGTTGGCCACCGCCAGCGTGCCCACCACCGCGAATGCGCTGGCGCCCGGCCCGCCGAACAGCGCGGCCAGCGGGGCCGGCTCCCGCCCGCCCGCCACCGCCGTCACCGACACGGCGAGATACAGCACCAGGCTGGCGGCGATGGCGCCGATGATGCCGCGCGGCAGGGTGTGGTGCGGATCGCGCACCTCCTCGCCCATGTTGGCCAAGCTCTCGAAGCCGATGAAGGCGAAGAAGGCAATGAAGGCGCCGGCGGTCATCCCGGCCCAGCCGGCCCGGTCGGCCGGCAGCATGGCCATGACATCGATCGACGGCGCGCTGGACAGCCCGCTGATCGTCGCCGCCACCAGCCCGAGCAGCTCCAGCGCCCCGACACCGGCCGCCAGATACACGCTTTCGCGCACCCCCACCGAGGCCACCACTGTGAACAATACCACCACCAGCGTGATCAGCAGCCACGCCGGCAGCGGCAGCAGCAATCCGAGATAATGTACCGCCCCCGCCGCGATCGACGCCGCCGCCACGACGATCGCCGCCGCCAGCGCCAGCCCCGTCGCCAGCGCCAGGCGCTCAGAGCCGAAGCCATGGCGCACATAGGCCGCCGCCCCCGCCGCCTCGGGAAACCGCCCCGCCAGCTCGGCGTAACAGAGCCCGGTGGCCGCCGCGACCAGTCCCGCCACCAGGAAGGACAGCGGCGCCGCCGTGCCCGCCCGGTCGATCACCGCACCGATCGCCACATAGATCCCGGCCCCGACGATCACGCCCAGGCCATAGAGCACCAGCGGCCCCAGCGTCAGCGTGCGCCGAAGCTGCGGGCCCTCGGTCACCTCAGGTGACGTGCTCGGCGTCCCACGGCAACTCCCACAGTGCGGCATTGCCCAGCTTGTCCGCCAGCGTCGCCGACACCGCGTCGAACAGCCGCACCCCCTTGGCCGCGCTGGCCGCATCGGGATTGCCGATCACGCCGGAGCTGGACCGCGCCCCGATCGCGCGCCAGCGATACACGCCGCCGCCCACGACATCCTCGACATCCGGCGTGTAGTTCACCTTCGCCATGCCAATGCGGTCCTCGGCCACCAGTTCCGGCCGCACCGCCATCATCATCGCGGTTTCCGCCTCGCAGGCGTGTTGCAGGCCCTGCTGCGTCTCCAGGATGGCGGCAATCGCCTCGGCGGCGGCGCACCAGTAGGTGAACTCCACGATCGGCACGCCCAGCTTCGGCGTCAGCTCGTCGGTGATCACCCGCAGGCCGTTCTCATTGCCGCCATGCCCGTTCAGCAGCACGATGCGGCGAAACCCATGCCGCAGCACCGAGCGGCAGATATCCTCGATCACCGCGTGATAGGTGGCGTAGCCCAGGGTGATCGTGCCGCCGAAGCTCATGTGATGCTCCGACACGCCCGGCCACAGCATCGGCAGCACCAGCACCTTCTGGCCGCGCTCGGCCATCACCCGCGCGGTACGCAGCGCCACCTCCTCGCCCAGCCGCGAGTCGACCTCGACCGGCAGATGCGGGCCATGCTGCTCGATCGAGCCGAGCGGCAGGATCACCATGGCGTCCTGGCGCGCCAGCTCGCGCAGCTGGTCGGCGCGCAGCCGGCGCCATTCGATCTCGGGACTGCTCATGGCTTGGCCTCCATCTCCGGCAGGATGTCGCCGTTCAGCGGCAGGACTTCGCCCAGCCACATCGCATGCTTCAGATGATCGTCCTTAGGCCGCCCGCTCTCCGGATGCACCAGCACCGTCAGGCCCGCCCGGTTCAGGGCGATGAACGGCACCAGGGTGGGGAACAGCTCGGTCCCGAAGGCGATCTGATACATCGCGGCCGGATGCGGCCCCACCGGCACGGCGTGCCAGCGCCCCAGCACGGTGGCAGGGAAACGCGCGCCAATCGCCTCGCGCAGCTTCAGCGCCGCGGCGCGGTCTTAGGGGTCGAAATAGACATGGGCATGCCAAGCGTGGATCTCGGTGATATCGCGCATCGTGGGGTTCCCTCAAGCAAGAATCTTCTTTTTGTGAACAAAAAGAAGCAAAAAACTTCATCCATAAGCTTAGTGGATAAAAGTTTTTTGGTTCTTTTTTTCAAAAAAGAACGGTTTTCTTTCTAAACCGGACTTCCTTCACTCGCCTCGGCCTCACGCTTCAGCCACCGATAGCTGCGCATGCTGAACGGCAGCATACCGAGATACGCCAAGCCGGCGCCCGCCAACGCCAGCCAGGGATCCGCCACCAGCAGCGCGGCATACAGCCCCACCCCGAGCAACAGCGGCAACACATAGGCGCTGGGCACCTTGAAGTTCTTGAAGCTCCACACCGGCAAGGTGGAGACCAGCAACAGCGCAGTGCCGATCAGCACCGCGGCGATGAGCAGCGGGGACTGGGACGCCCGCACCAGCCAGTCCCAGCCCATCGCCTGCCCCTCCAGCCCCAGGAACAGCGGGAACATCACCACCCCGGCCCCGCATGGCGCCGGCACCCCGGTGAAGAAGTTATAGGTGTAGGCCGGGTGCGGCCCCGCATCCAAAGCGGCGTTGAACCGCGCCAGGCGCAGCGCCATGCACACCGCGAACATCAAACAAGGCACATAGCCAAAGCCGCCCAGCGCCTGGAGCGACCACAGATACAGCACGAACCCCGGCGCCACCCCGAAACACAGGAAATCCGCCAGGCTGTCGAATTCGGCGCCAAAGCGCGATGTCGCCTTCAACAGCCGCGCAATCCGCCCGTCCAGCCCGTCGATACAGGCCGCCACCACAATCGCCCCGGCCGCCGCGGCAAACCGCCCCTCCAGCGCAAAGCGCATCGAGGTCAGCCCGGCGCACAGCCCCAGCATGGTCAGGATATTCGGGATCATCCGGTTGAACGACAGCCCGGAGAAGCGCGGCCGCGACCGCGGGCGCAGCCGGCGCTGCAACTGGCGCATCCGCTCCGCGGCGCTGATCCGCTCGCCGGGAGCCGCGTCCTTCTCGTTCATCGCCGTCCCTCCAGCTCCGCGATCACCGTCTCGCCACCGATCATCAACTGGCCCTCGGACACCAACGGCAGAACCCCCTCCGGCAAATAAAGATCGGTGCGGCTGCCGAAGCGGATGATGCCGAAGCGCGCCCCGGTGCGCACCGCATCGCCCTCGCGCACATCGCACAGGATACGCCGCGCGATCAGGCCGGCGATCTGCACCACCGCGATCTCCCGCCCATCGGCCAGCCGGATCGCCAGCGCGTTGCGCTCATTGTCGACGCTGGCCTTGTCCACGCTGGCGTTGAGGAACTTGCCGTGGCGATAGGCGATGCGCGTCACCGTCCCGTCGATCGGCACCCGGTTCACATGCACATCCAGCACCGAGAGAAAGATCGCCACCCGCCAGCGGGGTGCCGCCCCCAGCTCCAGCTCGGCCGGCGGCACCGCCATCACCACGGACACCACCCGCCCATCCGCCGGCGCCACCAGCACGCCCTCGCGGTCCGGCGCCACCCGCTCGGGATCGCGAAAGAAATACAGGCAGAACAACACGAAGGCCCCGCCCAGCCAGGCCAGCCAGGGCGTGAACACCACCCCGGCCACCACCGCCACCGCGCCGCCCAGGATGAACGGACGGCCGGCCGGATGCGGCGGCGACAGGACCATCTGCAGGGAGGCGACGAGCGACATGGGACAGCCTCGCACGATGGATAAAATTGGGACCGGCGCGGCGGGCGCCATCTCGCGATAACACCGGCCGGACATCCCGGCGCCAGCGGTGTTCCCTCGGCGCGCGGTCCGCCAAGGTCAACCCTGCCGTTTATGGATGCTTCATCCTCGGCGGGCAAGATCGGCCTCGCACCCGCTTCAGGAGCGCCGCCATGCGGTTCGACGCACCCTTCCAGCTTGGTCCCTTCTCGGTCAGTCCCGAGGGCTGCCTCGCGCTGGTCACCCCGCAAAGCCTGCCGCGCTTCGAGATCAACTGGCACGGCTGCCGGATCCAAGCGCGGCTGCGGCTGCGCGAGGACGACAATTCGCTGGGCGAGCTGTCGCTCCATGCCGTGGTCGGGCGAGTGCCGAGCACGGCTCGGCCCACAACGCGCACCTCAGGCCGCAGCCGCACCGCCGCCGAGGCGGCACCAAGCCCGCGCGGCGCGGTGTTCGAGGCACTTCGCACCCTGCCCGCGACCCTGCCCGAGGGCTGGCGCGCCGACCTGCTCGCCGACCACAGTGTCACCATGCTCAGCGCCAGCCGCGTCGAGATGCCGACGACGGCGGCAAGCCTGCTCACCGACATGACCCTGTTCCTGCTCGCCCTCGGCCCCTATCTGGAGCTGCTGGCCGAGCTTGGCGTCGAAGCGCTACCGGCCAGCTGACCCTCGCGCCGGCCCAGGGGCGCGCCGGCCCAGGGGCGCGCGGGATCAGGGGCGCGCGGGATCAGGGGCGCGCGGGAATGGTGAACACCTGGCCCGGATAGATGCGCGCGGGATCGGCGATCACGTCGCGGTTGGCGTCGAAAATCTCGGTGTAGCGCACCCCCTGGCCATAGGCCCGGCGCGCGATCCGCCACAGGTTCTGCCGCGGCTGCACCACCACGCGCTGATCCCCGGCGGCAATTGCAGTCACCGCGGCGCGCTGGAACGGCTGTTCGATGCGCGCCACCACGCCGCGCCCGCTGCGGTCGATCTGGTCCAGACGCAGGCGATGCTCGCCCTCCGCCACACGCTGCCCGGGCACCAGCGACCAACGCCCGTCCGCCCCGACCTCGGCCTCGCCGATCGGCGCATTGTCGACATAGACCCGCACCAGCGCCCCGGCCGGCGCGGTGCCGGCAAAGCGGATCTCGCCGGAATCGTCATAGTCGACCAGGTCCAGCCCGAGCCGCGCCGGCCCTGCCGCTCGCGCCGGCCCCTGCAACAAGGTCGGCGCACCCTGCGGCGTCGTCATGACCACTAGCGGCGGCGTGGCCACGGGGGGCGACGCTGCGGCCGCGGGGGCTGATGGCGCGGCCCCAGCCGCAGGCGAGGACGTTGGGGGACGAGAGGGCGACGGAGCCGGCGGCGCAGACGGCGACACACCGGCGACCGGCGCCGGTCGCGCTGCCACCTCGGCGAGCACCGTGGCCTCTCCGGCAATCTCGCGCCCACCGGCATCGCGCACCGCCACGGTGATCTCGTGCGTCCCCGGCGACAGCGGCGCGGCGGCCACCAGCACCCACTGGCCCTGCGCATCCGCCCTCGCACGACCAATTTCCCGCCCGTTGCTGCGCAGGATCACCTCCATCCCCGGTGCCGCGCGCCCGGCGATCACGGCGCCGCCCTGGGGATTGA
>CAXNGD010000074.1:0-9459 GCA_964201575.1 Acetobacterales bacterium
GACCGCCCCAGGAAAACGCTCGACTACGCCACTCCAGGCGAGCAATTTGCCAGCCTTCTCGCTGCCGCAGCCGCGGCAGGAAACACGCCCCCCGGCGACGTTCGCTCCCAAACTTGAATCCGCCCTTCTTTTTGTTCACAAAAAGAAGACTCTTCCTGCCCCCTTGGCGTCTGCTTCGCGCGCAAGTCCAGCCCATGCTAGAGCCAGGAGGATTGCGGATGCGGGGTGTGGCTGACCCCTCACCCCGGCCCTCTCCCCCAGGGGGAGAGGGGGAAACGGCGAGGAGTGGGCGATGCGGGTTCTGGTGATCGGGTCTGGCGGGCGGGAGCATGCGTTGTGCTGGAAGCTGGCGCAGTCGCCGGTGCTGAGCAAGTTGTGGTGCGCGCCGGGGAATCCGGGGATTGCGGCGCATGCCGAGTTGGTGCCGATCGGGGTGTTGGACATTGCGGCGCTGGTGGATTTCGCGGTGGAGAACGGCGTGGATTTGGTGGTGCCGGGGCCGGAGGCGCCGTTGGTGGCCGGGGTGAGTGATGCGATGGCGGCGGCGGGGATTGCCTGTTGCGGGCCGTCGGCGGCGGCGGCGCGGTTGGAGGGCAGCAAGAGTTTTACGCACGAGATTTGCGAGGCGGCGGGGGTTCCGGCGGCGCGGTGGGAGCGGTTTGAGGATGCGGCGGCGGCGCGGGATTTTGTGCGGCTTCGGGGGGCGCCGATCGTGGTGAAGGCGGATGGGCTGGCGGCGGGCAAGGGGGTTGTGGTGGCGGCGAGCGTGGCCGAGGCGGAGGCGGCGATTGCTTCGTTCATGGAGGAGGGGAGCCTGGGCGAGTCCGGGCGCAGCGTGGTGATCGAGGAGTGCCTGGTGGGGGAGGAGGTCAGCGTGTTCGCGCTGTGCGACGGGGTGGTGGCGGTTTCGTTGGGCAGCGCGCAGGACCACAAGCGGGTGGGGGATGGGGATGCCGGGCCGAATACCGGGGGGATGGGGGCTTATTCGCCGCCGCCGGCCTTGTCGGCGGGGCTGGAGGCGGCGGTGATGGAGGGGGTGATCCGGCCGGCGCTGGCGGAGATGGCGCGGCGGGGGACGCCGTTTCGCGGGATATTGTTTGCCGGGCTGATGCTGACGGCGGAGGGGCCGAAGCTGATCGAGTTCAATGTGCGGTTTGGCGATCCGGAGTGCCAGGTGATCCTGTGCCGGATGATGGATGATTTGTTGCCGGCGTTGGTGGCGGCGTGCGAGGGGGAATTGGCGCGGATTTCACTGCGGTTCCGGGCGGCGCCGGCCTTGGGGGTTGTGCTGGCGGCGCGCGGGTATCCCGGGGCGTATGCGCGGCATACGGCGATTGGCGGGGTGGCGGCGGCGGAGGCGGTGGCGGGGGTGCGGGTGTTTCATGCCGGCACCGATTTGCGCGACGGGGTGCTGGTGAGCAGTGGCGGGCGGGTTTTGACGGTGGTGGGGGTGGCGGAGGATCTGCGCGGGGCGCGGGAGGCGGCGTATGCGGGGGTGGGGCGGATCGACTGGCCGGAGGGGTTCTGCCGGCGGGATATCGGGTGGCGGGCGTTGGGGGGGGGTTAGAAGGCCATCAGCTTGTCGATCTCGGCCTGGGCCATGTCGGCGCCGCTGACTTCCATGGCGGGCATGGCGGTGGGCAGGTTGGGACGCTCGGGCGCCCGGGCGGGGGTGTCGCCGCCGATGGTGGAGAGCATGTTCTCGACGGTGTGCAGGTGGTCGATGGCGCGGCGGATGCGCCGGCTGGTGAGGTCCTGGAACGAGCAGGCCTCGAAGATGGCGTTGACCTTGTCGTTGATGCGGTCGCGCAGGGCGGGGTCGTCGGTGATTTCCTGGAGCCAGTCGCCGATGGCCTCGGCGGCTTCCATGATGCGGTTGGCGGCGGCTTCGGTGGTCTGGACGACGGCTTCGAGCTCGGTGCCGGAGTTGCGCGAGGCGGCCTGGGGGACGGCGAGGACTTCGGCGAGCTGGGATTTCACCGCGCCGAGCTGTTCGGTGATGTTGGTTTCGCTGAAGTCGATGAGCTGGACCGAGGCGTGGATTTCCATGCTGAGTTCGGCGAAGCGGCGGTCGACGAAGCGGCGCAGGTCGTCGAGCTTGGCGCCGAGTTCGGCGGTGCCTGAAGTATCGAGCAGAGCTGTGGTTGCCGTCATGAGTGCATCTCCCGCCATCGGCGGCGGAGAATGGCGATGGCGGGTTAAGCTGTTCTGAATTTTATCAGCTTCGTCGCGTCAGCCGCGGCGGGCTATTGCGGCCGTGAGGGTGTTTTCGAGCAGGCAGGCGATGGTCATCGGGCCGACGCCGCCGGGGACGGGGGTGATGGCGCCGGCGTGGGCGGCGACCTCGTCATAGGCGACGTCGCCGACCAGGGTGCCGGCGGCGGTGCGGTTGATGCCGACATCGATGACGATGGCGCCGGGGGCGACCCAGTCGGCGCGGACCATGGCGGGGCGGCCGACGGCGGCGATGAGGATTTCGGCGCGGCGGCATTCGGCGGCGAGGTTGCGGGTGCGCGAATGGGCCAGGGTGACGGTGGCGTCGGCGGTGGTGAGCAGGGCGGCCATTGGGCGGCCGACCAGGACGGAGCGGCCCAGTACGAGGGCGCGGGCGCCGGGGAGCTGCGTGTTGGCGGCGGCGAGGAGCTTCATGACGCCGAGCGGGGTGCAGGGGACCAGGCCTGGCCGGCCGGCGGCGAGGCGGCCGGCATTGGTTGGGGTCAGGCCGTCGACGTCGCGGGCGGGGTCGATGGCGTCGAGCACGGGCTGGGTGTCGATGTGGGCGGGGAGGGGGAGCTGGACCAGGATGCCGTCGACGGCGGGGTCCTGGTTGAGGCCGTGGAGGACGGCGAGCAGCTTGGCCTGGCTGGTGTTTGCTGGCAGGCGGATGGTGTGCGCGGCGATGCCGGCGGCGGTGGCGGCGCGGTCCTTGCTGCGGACATAGACGTGGCTGGCGGGGTCGTCGCCGACGAGGATGACGGCCAGCGTGGGTTGGTATGGCAGGGTGGCGACGCGGGCGGCGGTTTCGGCGCGCAGGGCGGCGGCGACGGCGCGGCCGTCGATGATGGTGGCGGGCGGGGGGCGGTCGTGGGGCACGGGGGCCGCTAGAGGAAGAGACCGGAGATGTTGCCGTACATGATGGCGCCGAAGACCCGCGCGAGCGACATCTGGGCGACGTAGATCAGGAAGATGAGCGCCACCGGGCTGAGGTCGATGCTGCCGAAGGTGGGGATGACGCGGCGGATAGGGCGCAGGGCGGGCTCGGTGATGCGGTAGAGGAAGTCGCCGACGGTCCAGACGAGGCGGTTGCGAGTGTCCAGGACGTTGAAGGAGACCAGCATGCTCATCACGGCGGCAATGATGACCGCCCATTTGTAGAGGTTCAGGACTTCCTGGGCGATCTGGAACAGGATGGTGATCACGTGGTTCTCCGCAAGGGCACCGGCGGGGCATCCTGTGCCACGGGCGGATCGCGCGGTAAACCCTGGGTGGCGCGGGGCGCGGGTTGACTTGGCTGGGCGCCATCAGCATTGTCCGGCCCGCTCGGAAACGGGCTTGCGGGAATGGGGCTGTAGCTCAGTTGGGAGAGCGCGTCGTTCGCAATGACGAGGTCAGCGGTTCGATCCCGCTCAGCTCCACCATTCCCGGCTTTCCCATGCTTGGCTATCCCGGTGCGATACGCCCGAAGATGTCGAGCACGCCGTTGATCATGATCTGGACGCCGATGCACAGCAGCAGGAAGGCGGAGAGGCGCGCGAAGGTGCGCCGGGCCGTGGGGCCGAGCAGGGCGGCGATGCGGTCGGCGGAGCGGTAGGACAGCCAGATCACGGCGGCGATCGCCACCGCCGCGGCCGAGGCGCCGAGGAAGAACCATAGGACGTCGGCGATGGCCGGCGGGCGTTGCGCGCCGAGAGCGACGGCGACCGCGATGGTGCCGGGGCCGGTGGTGAAGGGCAGGGTGAGGGGGAAGAAGGCCATGGCCTCGACCGCGCCCTCGCCGCTCTCGGCCTGTTCGGTTTTGCGCGCTTCCTGTCGTTCGGGGGCGTTCAGCAGGTCGAAGGCGCGTACCGCGACCACGGCGCCGCCGGCGATGCGCAGGGCGGCGAGCGAGATGCCGAAGAACTCCAGGATGTAGGCGCCGCCCCAGAGCGCGCCGAGCATCACGCCGAGCGAATACAGCGCCACGCGGTTGGACAGGGCGAGGCGCTCGGCGCGGCCGAGATGGGCGGTCACCTCGTTGAAGATGAAGGCGGCACCGGGCGGGTTGACGATGGAGAACAGCGCCGGGAAGGCCAGCAGGAAGGTGGTCAGCGCGAGGGTCATGCGGGTTGCCTGTCCAGCGGGGCAGCGTCCCCGGGCAAAATAGATCGTGCATCGGCGGGATGGGACAAGGGGGGCGGTAAAAGAGCGTGGGTAAGCGGTGTGGTGGAAACCCGATTGTCACCACTTGTATACGATTCATTAATCGAGCCTGGGCTGTCATCCGGCACCGGGCTGTGGTCGGAGGGACTATGATACGTATCGGTGCCATGAAGCGGTGCTGCGGTGGCTGATCCGTTGCTGCGTCAGCGTGCCGGCTGGACAGCTGATGCGCCGGACGCGCCGGTGGCCGACGGGTTCGTCGATCTCGCCGCATGGTGGTCGGATCCGCTGGGCGGGGCGGCACCTGGCCCGGCGCTGCCGGTGGCGGGGACCGAAGGCGGGCGGGTGCTGTATATCGACCCGACGGCGGCGGAGGGCGGGGATGGTTCCATTTTAGCACCGTTCAGCGCCTTTGGCACCTTCCTGATCGAGGCTGGCGATACGCTGCTGCTGCGCGGCGGCACGGTCTCGGGCGGCTTCGCCATCGCCAGCCAGGGCAGTGCGGCGGCGCCGATCGTGGTTGGGTCCTATGGCACCGGGCGGGCGGTGGTGGAGGGGTCGGTGGCGATCACCGGGGCGGCGCATGTCACGCTGGAGAACCTGGACATCATCGGCGGGGCGGGGTTCGGCGTGCTGCTGAGCGGCGGCACCACCGATTCGACGGTGCGCGACTGTTCCATCGGCAACGGGCTGGGCGGCGTGCTGATCCAGGGCCATGGCGGGGTGTCCAACCAAATCGTCGGCTGCGAGATATTCGGTAACGATTATGTTGGCATCTGGCTGGACGATGCGATCGCGGCCGCCGGGCAGGAGATCGAGATCAGCGGCAACACGATCTGGCGCAACGGGCAGCAGGGCATCCTGGTGCATGGCAGCTGGGCGGTGATCGACGGCAACACGGTGGTCAATAACGGCCTGTCGCGGCTGCCGGGGATCAGCGCGATCCACGCCTTCGCCTATTCCGCGGCGGATCCAGCCGGCAGCAACAACACCATCACCAACAACGTCGTCGCCTATCAGCGGGACGGCAGCTCGATTGACGGCAACGGCATGACGCTGGACCACTGGACGGACAGCACGCTGGTCAGCGGCAACCACATCTTCGGCAATGATGGCAGCGGCATCGTCATCCTGTCGGCCTCCGGCAACACCGTCACCGGCAACACCGTGCACGACAACATGCTGGACAGCGGCGGCACCCATGTGTTCTCGCGCGCCGAGATCTTCGTGGGCGAGGCCGGGTTTGCGCCGGGCGAGACCATCGGCAACACGATCAGCGGCAATACGCTGTTCGCTTCGTCCGGCTTTGGGGCGGCGATCCAGGTGGCGGCACCGGTGACCGGCGAGGCGAGCAACGTCATCACCGGCAACATGCTCGGGCGCAGCGGTGCGGGGCCGCTGTGGATCTGGGAGTCGAGCAGCGGCACGGCGCTGGCGGACTGGAACGCGCTGCCGCGCAGCGGGGTTGACGATGCGCATGGCGGCGTGGCGCCGGCAGCGATGAGCTTCGAGCCGGCGCTGCTGCAAGCCGGGTTCACCCTGGCGTCCGCGTTGCTGACCGAGGCGGGGGTTGCCGGGCAGTCGATGCTGGTGGCGCATGGCGCGGTCAAGGACCTGGTTGGCGCGGCGACGGGGAGCTGGCTGGCGGGGGATGGGCGGGCCAACATCCTGCAGGGGACTGGGGGCGACAACCTGATCTCGGCGGGGCCGGGCGATGCGGTGCTGCTGGGCGGGCCGGGGGCGGATTTGCTGTTCGGCGGCGCGGGCAACACGCTGCTGATCGCCGGCGATGGCGGCGGGCTGCTGGTGGGCGGCAGCGGCAATAGCCGGATGTTCGGCGGCGCGGCGGTTGATACGCTGGTCGCCGGCAATGGCACCGGCGCCAAGCTGCTGGATCGCGGCGGTGGCGGCGATGTGCTGATCGGCGGCGGCGGGGTGGACCGGTTCGTGCTCGGCGACGGGGTGGATGTGGTGCTGGGCTTCACCCAGGGGCAGGACCTGCTGGATGTGTCGCGCCTGGGTGTGGGCGGGTTCGGCGATCTGCTGCTGGCCGGCGATGCGAGCGGCGGGGCGATCATCGATGGCGCGGGCGAGATGCGCGCGGTGATCAGCGGGTTCGATGTGCGCGACCTCGTGGCGGCGGATTTCCTGTTCAGTGCGCCGGCGGCCGAGGCGACGGTGTCGGTGGCGGCGGAGGTGGCGCTGGGCGCGGTGCTGGCGGAGAGCGGCGAGGGCACCGGGGGCAGCGCCGAATTCGTCTTCACCGTCAGCCGCGGCGGCGATGTGTCGCGCGCGGACAGTATCGGCTGGCGGGTCAGCGGGGGCGAGGCGACGGCGGCGGATTTTGTCGGCGGGGTGCTGCCGCAGGGGCGGGCGACCTTCATCGGCGGGCAGAGTTCGGTCCAGGTGACGGTTGCGGTTGCCGGTGACAGCGAGGTGGAGGCGGACGAGGCGTTCAGCGTGGTGCTGGGCACGCCCTATGCGGGGTTGGCGGTTGGGACGGGGGCGGCGTCGGCGACGATCCTCGATGACGATGCGCCGCCGTGTTTCGCGCCGGGGACGCGGATTGCCACGCCGTTCGGCGCGCGCGCTGTGGAGGCGTTGGGTCCGGGGGATGCGGTCCTGACGGTGTCCGGGGAGGCGCGGACGCTGTGCTGGGTTGGGTCATGGGCGACCGATCCCGCCGATCGCGCCCAGCGGGCGGTGAGGGTGCGGGCGCATGCCTTTGGGCCCGGGCAGCCGGCGCGCGACCTCGTGCTGAGTCCGCGCCATGCGCTGTGGATCGAGGGGGTGATGGTCCCGGTGATCGCGCTGGTGGACGGGGTGCGGGTGGTGCGCGAGGCCGGCGCGCCGGAGCGGTATCATCACCTGGCGTTGGCGCATCATGCGGCGATCCGGGCCGAGGACCTGCCGGTCGAGTCGTTCTGCGGAGTCGAGGGGGGGCGGTATCGTGAAGCGCCGGAGGTGGCGGGGGCGTTGCCGCGGCTGGAGGAGGGGGTGGCGCTGGAGGCGCTGCGTGGCCGGTTGGGCCTGGGGCGGTTGGGGCTGGGGCGGCGGGACGCGGGCGTTGAGCGTGCGGGGGTGCTGGAGCGGGTTCTGGTGCGGGACGGCGTGCGGGTGGTCGAGGGGTGGGCGAGCGATTCCGGCGGGCCGGCGCGGCTGCATGTTATGGCCGGGGGGGTGCGGATTCCCGCCATTGCCAATCGCTGGCGCATCGATCTGGATCGGGCTGGGTTGCCGGCCGGCGGGTTTCGCGGGGTCATTCCGGCGGGGGTTGGCGGGGCTGTGCGGGTGGTGCGTTGCGCAGACGGGACGGCGCTGCCGCTTTTGGCGGCGGCCTGAGGGGGGCGAGGCGGGGCGGGGGGCGGCGGTTGAACAATCCGTTGCAGCAGCTAGTCTGTTGCGTGAATGCCGCGCCAAAGCAGCCAGGAAACGCACCGCCCATGGACCAGATCGTCCCGCCCACCATCCCGACCAACCCGGTCACCCCGGCGATCATGGCGCAGCTGCGCGCCATTGTGGGCGATCGCGGGCTGTTGGAGCAGGATCTGGATATCCGCCCGTTCGTCACCGATTGGCGCGGGCAGCTTGCCGGCAATGCCGCCGTTGTGGTTCGGCCCAACAGCACCGAGGAAGTCGCCGCGGTGGTGAAGCTTTGTTATGACAATGACATCGCCATTGTGCCACAGGGGGGCAATACCGGGCTGATGGGTGGGGCGACGCCGTGGCCAGCGCATACTGGGATTGTGCTGTCGCTGGGCCGGATGAACCGGGTGATCGAGGTTGATGCCAAGGGCTCGACCATGACGGTCGAGGCGGGTTGCGTGTTGCAGACGCTGCAGCAACTGGCTTCGGATCATGACCGGCTGCTGCCGCTCAGCCTGGGGGCGCAGGGGTCGTGCATGATCGGGGGGAACCTGTCGACCAATGCCGGGGGGGCGCAGGTGCTGCATTATGGCAATACCCGCAACTTTGTTCTTGGGCTGGAGGTGGTGCTGCCGAATGGCGATGTGTGGAACAGGTTGCGGGCGCTGAAGAAGGACAATACCGGCTATGACCTCAAGCACCTGTTCATCGGGGCGGAGGGGACGCTGGGGATCATCACCAAGGCGGTGATCAAGGTCTGGCCGAAGCCGAAGGATGTGGCGACGGCCTGGCTCGCTGTCCCGTCGGTGCAGGCGGCAGTTGATCTTTTGAGCGACAGCCATGCGGCCAGCGAGGACAGCGTTACCAGTTTCGAGATCATGCATCGGCTCGGGCTGGACGGAGTGTTCAAGTATGTCCAGGGGACGCAGGACCCGTTGCCGCATACGCGGGATCGGGAAAGTCCGTGGTATATCCTGACGGAATGGTCCTCGACGCGGCCCAAGGCGGACGGGGCGGAGGGCATGGCGGAGCGCATGGAGGCGTTTCTGGCCGAGGCGATGGAGCGTGGCTGGGTGGAGGATGCGGTGATTGCGCAGTCCGAGGCGCAGGCGCGCGGGATGTGGGCGATCCGCGAGGGCCATGCCGAGGCCAGCCGCAGCGAAGGGCCGGCGATCAGCTATGACATGTCGGTGGCGACATCGAAGATCCCGGCCTTTGTCGATGCGGGGTTCGAAGCGGCGAAAGAGGTTCTGCCGGGCATCAGGCTGTCGCCGGTTGGGCATATCGGCGACGGCAACCTGCATTACGGGCTGAAGGCGCCGGAGGGGATGAGCCGGGAGACCTTCACCCAATACAAGCCGGCGATCACGCGGGCGATCAACAATCTGATTCGCGATTTCGGCGGCTCGATCTCGGCCGAGCATGGGATTGGCCAGGAGAAGCTGGACGAGCTCGCGTATTATTCGTCGCCGGTCGAGATCGCCACGATGAAGGCGATCAAGCAAGCGCTAGACCCCAAGAACCTGATGAACCCGGGGAAGATCCTACGAATCGGATAAAAGTTTTTTGTTTCTTTTTTTCAAAAAAGAAAGCGCTTCTTTTTGAAAAAAGAAGGCTCTGTTCTCGAATCGTATGTGCTCTGTAGAATCCGGTCAAACGCCCTGTTTGGAGCGCATCGATGGACGACGCGATTTTCCGTAACTGGCTGTCTGGCCTGGACACGTTGACGGCGGC
>CAXNGD010000075.1:0-9375 GCA_964201575.1 Acetobacterales bacterium
CAAACGAAGCTCAATCGTCGTCCGATCAACAATCGTCAGCGCGCGTCGGTGAGAACCCATCGGGACACCCTATCCTATAGGGCCTCCCGGCGGCGTTCGCTCCCAAACTTGAATCCGCCTTCTTTTTTTCAAAAAAGAACGCCTTCCTTTCGCCCTGCGCATGATTGTTGAAATCCGCACCCGCTGCGGCGTAACGTGTTTGCGGTGGCGAACAAATGCCCGCGACAGGATCAAGGGGGCGCTGCCCGGCTGCACGCGACGTGTGCGGCTGCAGGCATGAGGGCGCCCGATCCGGCGGACGAGAATTTCGGTCGGGTGTCCCGCAACAAGGGGCGGAAGTCGATGCCGAAGGGTGTTGTGAAGTGGTTCAATCCGACCAAGGGTTATGGTTTCGTTGCGCCGGAGACCGGCGGCAAGGACGTGTTCGTCCATATCAGCGCGGTGCAGAAGGCCGGGCTGCGCACGCTGAATGAAGGCCAGACGCTGAGCTTCGATGTGGAGCAGCAGCCGAACGGGCGGGCGGCCGCGGTGAACCTGGCGCCAGATTGAGCGGCGGGCGGCTTTTCTTGGATTCCAGCATGGGCCGCGCGATGGTGGCGAGGAATGCATGCGGGGATGACTCCCCGGCGCGCAGGGGCCATGTTAATGCCGCCTTGCGATTCGCAGCATCGAGTCTTGCGTGATGCGCGGGGTCGCGCGCCGAGAGGGACGAGCCAGTTCATGAGCCAGTACTATCGGCCGCCGCAGCAGCCGGCCCTGCCACATTCCGCGCTGGATGCGGATGCTGTGCGGGCGGCATACCGACGCTGGGCCGGGGTATATGACTTGGTGTTTGGCGGCGTCTCGGCCTGGGGCAGGCAGCGGGCGGCGGCGGAGGTGAACCGGCTTGCCGGCAGCCGCGTGCTGGAGGTGGGCGTTGGCACCGGGTTGGCGCTGCCGCATTACCGGACGGACAAGCGCGTTACCGGCATCGACCTGTCGGCGGAAATGCTGGAGCGGGCGCGCAGCCGGGTGGAGCTAGAGCGGCTGAGCAATGTCGAGGCATTGCTGGAGATGGATGCCGAGTCGACCGATTTCGACGACGGGGCGTTCGACATTGCGGTGGCGATGTTCGTGGCCTCGGTGGTGCCGAATCCGCGCCAGCTGATGGCGGAGTTGCGGCGGGTGGTGCGGCCGGGCGGGCATATCCTGTTCGTCAATCATTTTGCCGCCGTGGGCGGGCTGCGCTGGTGGGCCGAGCGGACGCTGGCGCCGGCGTCGCGGGCGCTGGGCTGGCATCCGGATTTTGCGTTCGACGCGCTGTTCGAGCCGGAGGAGCGGGCGCGGACGGTGTTTTCGTCGGTGCCGCCTTTTGGGCTGTTCACGCTGGCACGGCTGCAGAACTGAGGCATTGGCGCGGCGCAGCCGTGTTGCGGGCGCAGGGGCGGTCTGTTGAACGATTTCAATGCACGGATTTTGACCGACAGGCCTTGATCTAGGCACGGCGGCGGAGTAGCCCACCTATGCACTGCCCGGCGTGTCTGGCCGGCGCGGACTCAGCGGGATGGACCTCACGATGCAACTTCTCCGGCGCATGGTTTCCGCCGCCTCCCTGGCAGGCCTTGCCATTGCCATGCTCGACCCGGCTCTGGCGGATGTGCCACGCAACTGGCAGCTGGGGCTGCAGACCCCGGCGAGTTCGGTGGCGACGAAGATCGAGAGCCTGCATAATTTGGTGATGGTGATCATCACGGTGATCACGATCTTTGTGGCCGGGCTGCTGGCCTATGTGATCTGGCGGTTCAGTGCCGAGAAGAACCCGAAGCCGAGCCAGACCAGCCATCATGCCGGGCTGGAGGTGGCGTGGACGGTGATTCCGGTGCTGATCCTGGTGGGGATGGCCATTCCGAGCTTTCGGCTGGTGTATTACCAGGACCGGACGCTGGAGGCGGACATGACCGTCAAGGTGACGGCGCGGCAGTGGTATTGGGAATACACCTATCCCGATGCCGACGGGCTGAACTTCGCCAGCCGTCCGCTGGAGTCCAAGAGCGTGATGCCGGCGGAGATGAAGCCGGGGTCGAAGCGGCTGCTGGATGTGGATGAGCCGCTGGTGCTGCCGGTGGGCAAGAATGTGCGGATCCTGTCGACCAGCGCGGACGTGATCCACAGCTTCTATGTGCCGGCGCTGGGGGTTCAGCGTTATGGCATTCCGGGCCGCATCATTGAGACCTGGGTGCGGATCGACCGTCCGGGGACGTATTACGGGCAGTGCAACCAAGTTTGCGGCGAGGACCATTCGAACATGCCGATCGCGGTGCGCGCGGTGCCCGAGGCCGAGTACAACGCGTGGCTGGCCGAGGCGAAGAAGAAATTTGCCGGCAACGAAGCCGCGCCGTCGGCCACGATGCTTGCCGCGGTTCGCCCGGCCGCGGTTTTCCCGGCCGCGGTTCGTCCGTAAGTCACCGGCAGCAGGAGCAGAGCAATGAGCGCACAGGACCACGCTGCGAATGACGGTGCCAACAATGGGGCCAACAATGGGGCCAAGCACGGCTCCGGATATGGCCACGGGCATGGCCACGATGACCATCACCACCCCAAGCTGAGCTTCGCGCAACGCTGGCTGTTCAGCACCAACCACAAAGATATCGGCACGCTCTACATCATCTTCGGGCTGATCGGCGGGATTGTCGGGCTGATCATCTCGATCCTGATGCGCATGGAGCTGCAGAGCCCGGGGATGCAGTATTTTGCCTCGGGCCAGGCGTGGAACGCGGCGGTCACCTCGCACGGGCTGCTGATGATCTTCTTCTCGGTCATGCCGGTGCTGATCGGCGGCTTCGGCAACTGGTTCATCCCGCTGATGATCGGGGCGCCGGACATGGCGTTTCCGCGGCTGAACAACATCAGCTTTTGGCTGCTGGTGCCGGCGTTCATCCTGATCCTGTTGGGACAGTTCGTGGGCGAGGGCGCGGGGCCGGGCTGGACGCTGTATCCGCCGCTGGCGAACTCGACCTATCAGAGCGGGCCGGCGCTGGATTTCGTGCTGTTCGCGCTGCATCTGGCCGGCATCTCGTCGCTGCTTGGGGCGATCAACTTCATCACGACCATCTTCAACATGCGCGCGCCGGGCATGACGCTGCACAAGATGCCGCTGTTCATCTGGGCGATGCTGGTCACCGCGTTCCTGCTGCTGCTGGCCATTCCGGTGCTGGCCGGGGCGATCACCATGCTGATCACCGATCGCAATTTCGGCACGGCGTTCTTCGATCCGCAGGGCGGCGGCGATCCGGTGCTGTTCCAGCATCTGTTCTGGTTTTTCGGCCACCCCGAAGTCTACATCATGATCCTGCCGGGCTTCGGCATCATCAGCCACATCATCTCGACCTTCAGCCGCAAGCCGGTCTTCGGCTATCTCGGCATGGCCTATGCGATGGTGGCGATCGGCGTGGTCGGCTTCGTGGTGTGGGCGCACCACATGTATATCTCGGGCATCGATGTGGACACGCGGGCCTACTTCATGGCCGCGACGATGGTCATCGCGGTGCCGACCGGGGTGAAGATCTTCTCGTGGATCGCCACCATGTGGGGCGGGTCGATCGAGATGCAGACGCCGATGCTGTGGGCGGTCGGCTTCATCTTCCTGTTCACCGTGGGCGGCGTGACTGGCGTGGTGCTGGCCAATGCCGGCATCGACCAGGTGCTGCACAACAGCTACTACGTGGTGGCGCATTTCCACTACGTGCTGAGCCTGGGTGCGGTGTTCTCGATCTTCGCCGGGTTCTACTACTGGATCGGCAAGATGAGCGGGCGCCAGTATCCGGAGCAGCTCGGCAAGATCCATTTTTGGATCACCTTCGTCGGCGTGAACCTGACCTTCTTCCCGCAGCATTTCCTTGGCCTGGCCGGCATGCCGCGGCGCTATGTCGACTATCCCGATGCCTTCGCGGGCTGGAACATGGTGTCCTCGATCGGTGCCTATATCGGCGGCTTCTCGATGATCCTGTTCCTGTACATCTGTTATCGCACCTTCACCTCGAAGGAGCATCTGGCGGATAATTATTGGGGCGAGGGCGCGACGACGCTGGAATGGACCCAGAGTTCGCCGCCGGCCTTCCATACCTACGAAGTCCTGCCGCGGATCCGCTGAACGCAACCAGGTCGTGCAATGAACGAGACCGCGAGCCAGGCGTTGTCGAAGATGGGGGGGGCGTCCGCCCCCCTGCTGGACCGCGCCGCCGATCCGCAGGCCGGCGGGATGCCGATCTCGTCGGTGGCCGATTGGATCGCGCTGCTCAAGCCGCGGGTGGTGATGCTGGTGGTGTTCACTGGCTGGATCGGCATGATGATCGCGCCGGGCACGCTGCATCCGGTGCTGGGTTTCACCGCGATCCTGTGCATCACCATCGCCGCCGGGGCCGCGGGTGCCATCAACATGTGGTACGACCGCGACATCGACCTGGTGATGCGGCGCACGCGCAACCGGCCGATCCCCGCCGGGCGCATCGCGGCCGATGATGCGTTGACCTTCGGCATTGTGCTGGCGGTTGCCTCGGTCATGGTGATGGCGCTGGCAACTAACGTGTTTGCCGCTGCGGTGCTGGCCGGCTCGATTGGGTTCTATGTCTTCGTCTACACGATGTGGCTGAAGCGGCGCACGGCACAGAACATCGTGATCGGCGGCGCTGCCGGGGCGTTTCCGCCGATGATCGGCTGGGCCGCGGTGACCGGCGGGCTGGACATCATGCCGGTGCTGCTATTCGCCATCGTGTTCTTCTGGACCCCGCCGCATTTCTGGGCGCTGTCGCTGTGGGCGCATGCCGATTATGCGCGGGCAGGGGTGCCGATGCTGCCGGTGGTCGCCGGCGCGAAGGCGACGCGGCGGCAGGTCTTCATCTACACGCTGGTGCTGGTGCCGGTCTCGCTGGCGCCCTGGGCCCTGGCGCTGACCGGGCCGATCTATGGCGGCGCGGCCTTGGTGCTGGGCCTCGGCTTCATTGGCTGTTCGTGGCGCGTGCTGCGTGACCGCCAGGATGCGGCCGGCGCGAGCCTGACCAATGACGCCCCGGCGCGGGCGGCGTTCAAATTCTCCATCGCCTATCTGTTCATCCTGTTCGTCGCCGTGGCGGTTGACCGGCTGGCGGGCTGAATGGCACCGCTCCCCCCCGCACCCGAGCTGAACGACCCCGAGCTAAGCGATGCCGAGCTAAGCGATGCCGAGCTGCTGCGGCGGCGGCGGCAGCGCAACATCGCCATGCTGGTGGTGCTGCTGTCGCTGTCTGGGCTGTTCTTCGCTATCTCGCTGGTCAAGCTTTCCAAGCCCGTGGCAGGAGGCTGAGATGGCGCGCCCCGCAGGCACGGATACGTCGCGCCGCAACCGCATGATGGGGCTCACCCTCGCCGGGCTGATGACCGGCATGTTGGGCCTGTCCTTCGCCGCGGTTCCGCTCTATCGGCTGTTCTGCCAGGTCACCGGCTATGGCGGCACGCCGCGCATCGATGCCTCCTCCAGCCCGCGGGTGATCGACCGCACCATCACCATCCGCTTCAATGCCGATGTGAACGGCACCATGCCGTGGAAATTCGCCCCGGACCAGCGCGCCGTCACCCTGCGCATGGGCGAGGAGGCGGTGGCCTTCTACACCGCCCGCAACCCGACCAACGCCCCGGTCGCCGGCGTTGCCACCTACAACGTCGTGCCCGAGAAGGCCGCGCGCTACTTCAACAAGACCGCCTGCTTCTGTTTCGACGAACAGGTGCTGGAGCCCGGCCAGGAGATGTCGTTCCCGCTCAGCTTCTGGGTGGATCCGGCCATCGCCGACGATCCGAGCACCCGCGACCTGACCACGATCACCCTGTCGTACACCTTCTTCCGCCGCCTGGATGACGCCTCCATCGCCCGCGCCGGCCCGCATGTCGGCGCGCGGCAGGCTACACCTTGAGCATGGGGGGCGGGAGATGGCGGGATTGGGACCAGATCTTCACAGCGACGCGGCTTTCTCGCTTGCCGCGCGGCCTAAATCGATGATGATGCGGCCACTACCTGGGATAAGCATGGCATGAGCAGCGACTCGCACGGCCCCTCCACGATCACCAGCTCCGGCCTCAAGCAGCCGTACCACCTGGTCGATCCCTCGCCCTGGCCGATCATCGGCGCCCTGACCGGCGGCGCCACGCTGACCGGCATCGTGCTGGCGGCGCATTACCACAACTACTGGATGTTGGTGCTGGGCCTGATCGGCACGCTGGCCGTGATGTTCTTCTGGTGGCGCGATGTGCTGAAGGAAAGCAGCACGCCGGGCATGCACAGCGTGATCGTCCGGCTCGGCCTGCGCTACGGCGTGATCATGTTCATCGCCAGCGAGGTGATGTTCTTCGTGGGCTTCTTCTGGGCCTTCTTCCATTTCGCGCTGTTCCCCGAGCATGTGCTGGGGGTGGCGAACCCGACCTGGCCGCCGCCGGGGGTCCTGACCTTCGATCCCTGGGGCTTGCCGTTCCTGAACACCATGATCCTGCTGCTGTCCGGCACCACGGTGACCTGGGCGCATCACGGCCTGCTGCACAATGACCGCAAGGCGCTGATCAACGGCCTGACGCTGACCGTGATTCTCGGGCTGTTGTTCACCGGGCTGCAGGCGTGGGAATATTCGCTGGCGCCGTTCAAGTTCTTCGGCGGCGGCGTCTATCCGTCGACGTTCTTCCTGGCCACCGGCTTCCACGGCTTCCACGTCATCATCGGCACGCTGTTCCTGCTGGTCTGCCTGCTGCGCGCCCGCAAGGGCCACTTCACCGCGGAACGCCATTTCGGCTTCGAGGCGGCGGCCTGGTACTGGCACTTCGTCGACGTGGTCTGGCTGTTCCTGTTCGTCTGCATCTACTGGTGGGGCGCCGGCGAAATCGCCCATCACTGATGCCCCAGCGGTGAACGCGGGCACGCCACCGGCATTGGGCCGGTGGTGACCGGCGCAATTGGAGAAAAGTTTTTGCTTCTTTTTTCAAAAAGAAGTGCTTGTTCTTTTTTGAAAAAAAGAACCAAAAAACTTTTATCCAATTGTGTGGCTGGAGTGGCCGGCGGATGAGCCGACGCCTTTTGGTGCCCGGGCTTTCCACCTTGGTCATGCTGGCGGTGCTGCTGTTTCTGGGCACCTGGCAGGTTGGGCGGATGGTCTGGAAGCAGGATGTGCTCGCGGCCATTGCTGCGGCCGAACGGCGCCCGGCGGTGCCTTTGGCCGGCGATCCGCCGATGCTCGCCCGGGTCCGCGCCGAAGGCAGCTTCGCCCCGGTCAGCGCACTCTACGGTGCCGAGGTCCGCAGCGTCGGCGGCGTGCCGACCGGCGGGGCGCGCCTGCTCGGGGTGTTGCTGCGCGAAGGGGCGCCGCCGGTGCTGGTCGATCGCGGCTGGGTGCCGGTGCCGGTGCCGTCGACCTCCGCGGGCGCTGCCGTGATCGATGGCTATATCCGCCCGCCTGACCAGCCCGGCGCCTTCACCCCGGCGGATGATCTCGCCGGCCGCCGCTTCTACACCCTGGCACCCGCCACGATCGGCCGCGCCCTGGGTTTCGCCGAGATCGCCCCCTTTGTCCTGGTGGCGATGGGACCGGCGCCGGCCGACAGCTTCCCCGACCCCGCCCGCAGCATGCCGCGCCCGACTAACAACCATCTGACCTATGCCCTCACCTGGTATGGCCTCGCCGTCGTCCTCCTGGTGATCTTCGCCATCTATGTCCGTAAGGTACGCCGCCCATGAACATGCAACCCGAAGCCGCCTATGCCCGGCTCGTCGCCCGCGTCACCCGCATCGCCACCATCAACGAGGCGGCCGGCATGCTGGGCTGGGACGCCGCCGCCATGATGCCCGCCGGCGGCGGCGCGGCGCGCGGCGACCAGATGGCCGTCCTGGCCGGCCTCGCCCACGGCCTGGCCACCGAGCCGCAGGTGACCGACGACCTCGCCGAAGCCGAACAGGCGCCGCCCGCCGGTCCTTGGCACGCCGCCAATCTGCGCCTGATGCGCCACGCCCATACCCGCGCCACCGCCATCCCGCCCGACCTCGTTGAGGCCCAGGCCCGCGCCAACTCGGCCTGCGAGCGAACCTGGCGCGAAGCCCGCAACGCCAGCGACTTCGCCCAGGTCCAGCCGCACCTCGCCGAAGTCATCCGCCTGGTCCGCGAACAGGCAGCCGCCCTCGCCCCCCGCCTCGGCCTCTCCCCCTACGACGCCCTGATGGACGGATACCAGCGCGGCATTACCGCCGCCGACGTCACCCCGGTCTTCACCGCCTACGAAGCCTTCCTGGCCGAGGCACTCCCCCGCGCCGAGGACATCCAGGCCCGGCGCGGCGCGCCCCTCCAGCCCACCGGCCCCTTCCCCGAAGCCGCCCAGGAAGCCCTTTGCCGTCGCCTCTCGGCCCGCGCCGGCCTGGAAGCCAGCCACTCCCGCCTCGACCGCTCCACGCACCCCTTCTGCGGCGGCACCCCCACCGACGTCCGCATCACCACCCGCTATGACGAGGCCGACTTCGCTCAATCCCTGATGGGCGTGATGCACGAGACCGGCCACGCGCTCTACGAACGCGGCCTGCCCGCCGCCCATGCCCGCCAGCCCGTCGGCGAAGCGGCAGGAATGGCCGCGCACGAATCGCAATCCCTGATCGTCGAGATGCAGGCCTGCCGCTCGGACCCCTATCTGTCCTGGCTCGGCCCGCAGCTTCTCGAAACCTTCGGTGGCGACCCCGCCGCTTATGCGCCCGCCAACCTCGCCCTGCTCTGCCGCCGCATCGCCCGCGGGTTCATTCGCGTCGATGCCGACGAGATGACCTACCCCGCCCACGTCATCCTGCGCTTCCGCCTGGAACAGGCGCTGGTCTGCGGCGACCTCGCCGTGGCCGACCTCCCCGGCGCCTGGAACGACGGCCTGCATGCCCTGCTCGGCATCACGCCCCCGGACGACGCGCGCGGCTGCCTCCAGGACATCCACTGGTACGACGGCGCCGTCGGCTATTTCCCCAGCTACACCCTGGGCGCCATGGCCGCCGCCCAGCTGATGAATGCGGCCCGCAGTGCCCATCCCGGCATGGATGCGGCGCTCGCCCAGGGCGACTTGTCGCCGCTCGTCACCTGGCTGCGCACCAACGTCCACGCCCGTGGCAGCCTCCTTGGCTTCAACGACTTGCTGCGCGAAGCCACCGGCAAACCGCTCGACCCGGCCGATTTCCAGGCGCATCTGGCGGCGCGGTATCTCAGCTAAGAAGCCACGAACGAATAAGCGATTCGGGTTGCGTTTTGCAGGGGCAGAGGATTCCGGCTCGGCTTTGATGTGTCTACGATTCGCGGATGATCGACGAGAACGCGATCCGCGCGCGGTATGCGGCCATCAAGGACCTGTTGGATGAGCGAG
>CAXNGD010000076.1:0-9360 GCA_964201575.1 Acetobacterales bacterium
CCCGCCGGCATAGGCGGGGACCTTGGGCTCGCCGCTGCCGCCATCGGCCACCTCGGCCCAGGTCTCGCGCAGCCGCACGAAGCGCAGCAGCCGGCCGGCAAACATGAAGGTGTCGCCTTCGGAGAGCCCGTTGATGAAGTATTCCTCGACCTCGCCGAGGGTGCCTCCGCCCCCTCTGCCTCCTTTGGGTCCGCCGAGCTTCACCTTGATCATCGGCTCCTCAACGATGGTGCCGATATTCATCCGATGCTGGCGGGCGACGCGCTCGCCCATCACCTGGCAGCGCCCCTCGCTGTCGCGGAACAGTTTGCGAAACTGGTGATAGGCCTGCAGCGAGTAGCCGCCGTTCTCGACGAACTCCAGCACATCGCGGAAGTCGCGGCGCGTGAGCGCGGCATAGGGCGCGGCCCGGCGCACCTCGGCATAGAGATCCTCCGGCTGGAACGCCCCGGCACAGGCGACACCGAGGATATGCTGCGCCAGCACATCGAGCCCGCCCGGCCGCGGCGCATCACCATCCAACTCGCCGGCCGCTACGCCAAGGATCGCCGCCTCGCATTCCAGCACCTCGAACCGGTTGGCCGGCACCAGGATCGCCCGGCTGGCCTCGTCCATCCGGTGGTTCGCCCGCCCCACCCGCTGCAACAGCCGCGACACGCCTTTCGGCGCGCCCACCTGCAACACCTGGTCCACGCCGCCCCAGTCAATGCCGAGATCGAGCGATGAGGTCGCCACCACCGCGCGCAGCTTGCCCTCGGCCATCGCCCGCTCGACTTTCTGGCGCTGCTCCGGTTCCAGCGAGCCATGGTGGATGGCGATCGGCAGCGTCTCGGCGTTGAGCTTCCACAACTCCTGGAACAGCAGCTCGGCCTGCGCCCGCGTGTTGACGAACACGATGGTCATCCCGGCCGCCCGAATGCGCCCCAGGATCATCGGCGCACTGGCCAGCCCCATATGCCCGGACCACGGCAGCCGCCCCTCCGGCAGCATCACCTCGATCGCTGGCGGCGCCCCCCCGGTCACCGCCACCCGCCGCACGCCCCCGCCCAGCCCGTCGGCCGAGACATAAGCCATCAACGCGTCGGGATGCGCTGCCGTCGCCGACAGCCCAATCCGCAGCACCCGGGGCGCCAGCGCCGACAGCCGCGTCATGCACAGCGCCAGCTGGTCGCCGCGCTTGGTGCCGGCCAGCGCGTGCACCTCGTCCACCACGATGACGCGCAGGCTGGCGAAGAACCCCTCGGCCTCCGGCTGCGAAATCAGCACCGCCAGGCTCTCCGGCGTGGTCAGCAACAGGTTCGGCGGCGCCTCCTTCTGCTGCCGCCGCTTCGCCGTCGAGGTATCGCCGGTGCGCGTGTCGATCGTCACCGCCAGCCCCATCTCCTCCACCGGCACCGTCAGGTTGCGCGCGATATCGGCGGCCAGCGCCTTCAGCGGACTGACATACAAAGTATGCATCCCAGGGCAGGGCGCTTCATGCAGCGCCACCAGGCTGGGCAGAAACCCGGCCAGCGTCTTGCCGCCGCCGGTCGGCGCGGTCAGCAGCACGCTCTCGCCGTCCCGCACCGCCGCCAGCACATCAAGCTGGTGCGCCCGCGGCGCCCAACCGCGCGCGGCGAACCAGCCGGCAAAAGGTTCCGGTAATGTTCCTGACATCCCCCCTAGATACGGCGTTCCCGCCCCGACGGGAAGCCGGGTGTCAGGCGGGGCGTCGCGCCAGCAACAGCGAAAACCCCAATGCCGCCAGGATAGCTCCCGATCCCTGCTGCACCCGGCGCATCAGCTTCGGCGCGGCCAGCACGGCATGGCGCACCCGCATCGCCCCAAGCACCACCACCGCATCCACCGCTGTGTTCAGCCCCACGGAGATCGCGCCAAGCACCACGAACCGCATCGCCACCGACCCCGCGGCGGGATCAACGAATTGCGGCAGGAAGGCGAGGAAGAACGCCGCCGTCTTCGGATTGGTCGCCTCAACCAGGATCCCCTCGCGCAGCGCCCGGCGGCTCCCGGTCGCCGCCGCCTCGGGCACCGCCAGCCGCGCGCCGCGAAAAATGCGGATACCAAGCCAGATCAGATACACCCCGCCCACCAGCTTCAGCACCGTGAACGCCGTGGCGCTGGCGGCGAGCAGCGCACTCACCCCGATGGCGCCGCCCAGCACATGGACAAACCCGCCAATCCCGGTGCCCAGCGTGGAGGCCATGCCCTCGCCGCGCCCCCCGGCCAGGGTGCTGCTGGCGACATACAGCATCCCCGGCCCCGGCGAGAGCGCGATCACCAAGGCGGTGGCCAGAAACAGCAGCAAGCTCGGCAGGTCGGTCATCGTGCGGGTCCCAAGATCTGCCTCCCATGGTGCCGCGAAGGCGGGGCCGATGCACGAACCGCCTGCCGCCATGGCCGCCAGACCAATGAAGCTGGCGTTGAACCGGCACCGCGCCAATATGCCATCCATGCCGCTTCCCGAAACCTGGCTCACCCCCCAGCTCGCCGGCCTCTACTGCGCCCCCGGCGGCTTCTTCATCGACCCCCGGCACCCCGTCGAGCGGGCCGTGATCACCCACGCCCATTCCGACCACGCCCGCCCCGGCCACACCGCCGTGCTGGCCAGCCCCCCCACCCTGGCCCTGATGCGCGCCCGCCTCGGCGACGGCGCCGGCCGCACCCAACAAGCCCTCGCCTGGGGCGAACGCCTGCGCGTCGGCGACGTCGAACTCTGGCTCGAACCCGCCGGCCACGTGCTCGGCAGCGCCCAGGTGGTGATGCAATACCAAGGCAGCCGCGCGGTGGTCAGCGGCGACTACAAGCGCCAGCCCGACTCCACCTGCGACGCCTTCACCCCCGTCCCCTGCGACGTCTTCGTCACCGAGGCGACCTTCGCCCTGCCGGTCTTCCGCCACCCGCCAGCGGCCGACGAAATCGCCAAACTCCTCGCCAGCGTCAGGCTCTTCCCCGAACGCACCCACGTCATCGGCTGCTACTCATTGGGAAAAACCCAGCGCCTGATCGCCCTGCTGCGCCAAGCCGGCTGGGACGAACCGATCTTCATGCACGGCGCGCTCGCCCCGATGTGCGACATCTACACAGCCTTCGGCATCCCCCTCGGCGACCTCCGCCCCGCCACCGTCGCCGCCAAAAAGGACCTGGTCGGCCGCATCGTCCTCGCCCCCCCGTCGGCCATCGCCGACCGCTGGGCCCGCCGCCTGGCGGAGCCCGTCGTCTGCCTGGCCAGCGGCTGGATGCGCGTGCGCCAGCGCGCCAAACAGGGCGGCGTCGAGCTCCCCCTCGTCATTTCCGACCACGCCGACTGGGACGAACTCAACCGCACCGTCGACGAGGTCCAGGCCCCAGAGATCTGGGTCACCCATGGCAGCGAGGAAGCGCTGATCCACGAAGTCGCCAAGCGCGGCGTGCGCGGCCGCCCCCTGCGCCTCATCGGATATGGCGAGGAAGACGCATGATCGCCTTCGCCACCCTGCTCGAACGCCTCCTCTTCACCCAGGGCCGCAACGACAAGATCCGCCTGCTGGCACAATACTTCGCCACCCAGCCCGATCCCGACCGCGGCATCGCGCTCGCCGCCATCGCCGGCGAACTCCGCTTCCCCGCCGCCAAGGCCGGGCTGATCCGCGACCTCGCCCGTGCCCGCACCGACCCCGTCCTCTTCGCCCTGTCCTACGATTCCGTCGGCGACCTCGCTGAAACCGTCGCCCTGATCTGGCCCCCCTCCCCCACCAACGTCGCCCCGCCCAGCCTGCCCGAACTGGTCGAAGCCCTGCGCCTCACCCCCAAGCCGCGCCTGCCAGACCTCGTCGCCGGCTGGCTCGATGCCTGCGACGCCGGCACCCGGCTGGCCCTGCTGAAGCTGATCACCGGCGGCCTGCGCGTCGGCGTCACCGGCCGCCTCGCCCGCGTCGCTCTGGCCGAATTCTCGCAAGGCCGCGCCACTGCTGATGACATCGAGGAAGTCTGGCACAGCCTCGCCCCGCCCTACGCCACCCTGTTCGCCTGGCTGGAGGGCCGCGCCGAAAAGCCCGACCCCGCCACCGCCCCGGTCTTCCGCCCCCCCATGCTCGCCTATCCCCTCGAGCCGGCAGACCTTGCCTCCCTCACCCCCGCCACCCTGCGCGCCGAATGGAAATGGGACGGCGTGCGCGTCCAGCTCGTCGCCACCCCAGGCGGCCGCCGCCTCTACTCGCGCGGCGCCGAAGACATCTCCGCCACCTTCCCCGAAATCATCGCCGCAATGGATTTCCAGGGCGTGCTCGACGGCGAACTCCTCATCATCCGCGACAGCACCGTCGCCCCCTTCGCCGACCTCCAGCAACGCCTCAACCGCAAGACCGTCGGCCCCAAGCTCCTCGCCGAATACCCCGCCGCCATCCGCCTCTACGACATCCTGTTCGACGGCCCCGAAGACCTCCGCCCCCAACCCTTCGACACCCGCCGCACCCGCCTCGAATCCTGGTTCGCCCGCGCCCGCCCGGCCCGGATGGACCTCTCCGAACTGATCCCCTTCGAAACCCTGGACGACCTCGCCACCCTGCGCGAAGGCGCCCGCGCCGCCGCCATCGAAGGCCTGATGCTCAAGGACGCCACCTCGCCCTACCTCCCCGGCCGCCCCCGCGGCCACTGGTGGAAATGGAAACGCGCCCCGCTGACCATCGACGCCGTCCTGATGTACGCCCAGCGCGGCCACGGCAAACGCAGCGGCAGCTACTCGGACTACACCTTCGGCCTCTGGCGCCCCACTGCTGACGGACCCGGCGAACTGGTCCCGGTGGGAAAAGCCTATTTCGGCTTCACCGACCGCGAACTCGCCTTCCTCGACCAATGGATCCGCACCCACACCACCGCCCGCTTCGGCCCGGTGCGCGAAGTCGAACACGGCCTGGTCCTCGAAATCGCCTTCGACGGCGCCCAGCGCTCCACCCGCCACAAATCCGGCGTCGCCCTGCGCTTCCCCCGCATCGCTCGATTGCGCACTGATAAGCCCGCCAACGAGGCCGACAGGCTGGAGACGCTGGAGCGGTTGATCCCCAAGTAAGAACCTTCTTTTTGTGAACAAAAAAAGCAAAAAAACTTTATCCATTTGTGCCGGGCATGAGCTCAGCACCCGGCCAAAGTGGAAAAAAGTTTTTTGGTTCTTTTTTTCAAAAAAGAACATGCTTCCTCCCTCCGGATTGACCCCATCCCCCGCCCATGGTGCCGTGTCTCCAACCAACCCGGAGGAACCCCATGGCCATCATCCCGAACACCTCGCTCAACCGCCTGCGCGCCGGACAAACCTCGCTCGGCTTCGGCGTCAGCCATCTGCGCACCGTCGCCGCCCCGATGCTCGCCAAGGCCGCCGGTTTCGACTGGCTGTTCATCGACATGGAGCACGGCGCCTTCTCCGTCCACGAGGCCACTCAGCTTTGCCTCGCCTCGCTCAACACCGGCGTCTCGCCCATCGTCCGCGTCTGCACCGATGCGCTGGACGAAGGCACCCGCGCGCTGGACAACGGCGCCCAGGGCCTGGTGATCCCGCACATCGACACCCCGGCCCAGGCCAAGCGTATCGCCGATGCCTTCCGCTATCCGCCGCGCGGCACCCGCTCCTGGGGCGGCGGCATCGCCCAGTTCGGCTTCCTGCCGCCGCCGGTCGCCGAGGCGCAGGAGATCATCAACAACGAGACCCTGATCGTCGCCATGATCGAGACCGGCGAGGCCGTGGCCAATGCCGACGCCATCGCCGCCACCCCGGGCATTGACTGCCTGCTGATCGGCACCTCGGACCTCTCCGCCGATCTCGGCATCTCCGGCCAGGCTGGGCACGCCAAGGTCCAGGCCGCGTACCGCGCGGTGATCGATGCCTGCAAGAAGCACGGCAAGTACCCCGGCATGGGCGGCATCTATGACGAGGAATGGGCGCGGCTCTATGTGAGCTGGGGCTGCAAGTTCATCCTCGGCGGCTCCGACGGCATGTTCATCAGCCAGTCTGCGACGGCACGCGCGAAGTTCCTCTCCAGCCTCGGCTGACCGGAGCGCGGTCGTTACTGCAGCAGCCGCTCGGTATCGACCGCGTCGATCGCCTCGTGCACCACGGCGGCAAAGCGCCGCGTCACCGCCACCGCATAGGCGCGGGCCACCCCGCCTGCGACCAGGATGTAGTGGTCGATAGTGATCGTGCCCGGCTTGTCCGGCGGAATTGCGGCGCGCACCATGATGTAGCCGTCGTTGATGCGGTTGGCGATGTCGAGCTGCTCCGGATGGGCCGCGCGCGGGGCAAAGCTGTAGCTGGTCATCAGCCGGATGCGGTCCTGATCCGCCAGGACATAGACCGTGACCGCTCCCACCTTGATCGTCAGGTTGCCGGCGACGTCCAACTCCGTCGGCAGCTTCGCCGCATCGTACATCGCCCGCAGCGTGGCTTTCGACAACGTGGCCTCGGTCAGCGTGTCCGAAACCGCCGGCGGCTTGGCCGGTGCGGCCGGGCGCGCCGGCGCTTGGGCAAACGCCCCGCCGGGCAGTGCCGCCAACAGAACCGCCAGGGCCAGCAAGAGTTTCGTCACGCCACACTCCCGATCTCGTTTCGTGGCCGCATATCGAAGCCAAGCCCCGCCGCGGTCAACCCACCCGCCGCACCAGCCCGGCCACCCCCAACGCCGAAATCACCGCGCCGCACAGCGCCACCGCCTGCGCCACCCCGATCGTGTCGAACATCACCGGCGCCACCCCGAGCACCGCCAACAGGCCGAGATAGTTCACCACCATGAACGCCCGCACCGCCGCCGGCAGGTCTTGCCGCGGCAGGGCGGTCTGTCGCACCGTGGCCGTCGGCACATCCATCATCGGCGCCCCAACCCCCGACAGCTCCGCCCCGGCCAGCATCCCGCCGAGTGCCCAGGACGCCGGCAACAGCAACGCCGCCAAGCCCATCCCCACGATCCCCGCGCCCAGCACCACGTAGCCCAGGAAGATCACCACCGCCGGCCGCCGCGGCAGCCCGAGATTGCCCACCACCAGCGTCGCCGCCAGGTTCGCGCCGCCATAGGTCGCAATCACCAGCCCGAACGCCGCCAGGCCCGAACCCCCCACAATCCGAATGCCCGCGGCCTCGATGATCAGCGGCGTGCCCAGGAACATCGCCGCATACCACGCCCCGTTCATCGGCGCCGTCATCAGCAGAAGGGTATAGAGCAACCGATGCCGCCGCACCGCGCCGAACCCGCGCACCACCGCCTCGACCAGACGCTCGCGCGCCGGCATTGCCGCTTCCTGCGGAAACCGCCGCGCCAAAAGCATGACCACCAGCGCGCCGGCCAGGAACAGCTCCATCTCCAGCCCGACAAACCACACCAGCGGCAACACCCCGGCCACCAGGCTCAACAATCCGGGCCCCAGCAGCCGCGCGATCCGTTCGGTGGTGTCCAACAGCGCATTGGCCGCCGGCAGCATCGATGCCTCGCGCGCCAGCCCCGGCAACGCCCCCTGCACCGCCGGGCGAAACACCGCCATGCCGCTGGCCAGGATCGCCACCGCCAGGATCAGCACCCACCCCACCGGCTCTCCCGCGCTCAGCCAGGTACTGACCACCAGGCCCAACGCCGCCGCCCGCAGCAGCAGCGTCGTCCCCATCACCCAAAGCGGCGCGAACCGGTCGGCCAGATGCCCGGCCAGCAACGCCACCGCCAAGCCCACCGCCCCCTGCAACACCGCCAGATACCCCGCCGCCGTACCGAAGGCGCCCACCGCCACCCAGCTCAGCACCACGTTGAACGATTGATCCGCCAGCGCCGACAACTCCATTGCCGCCCAGAGCCGTCCGATCGCCGGATCGCGGGCCGCGCGCAGCATCGGGGCCGCCATCGCTCAGCCCCGCCCCAGCCGCCAGAAGCCGATCGTGCCCAGCGCCAAGTAGACCGCCCCGCCGCCCAGCACCACCGCCTCCGGCCCCCAGCCCGCCACCAGCGACGGTGCGGCCAGCATCGCCACCACCGTGCCGAGCTGCACCGAGACCATGTAGGCGCGCATCGCAGGCGCGATATCCGCCGATGCCAGATCGGTCTGGCGCAGCGTGGCCACCACGATGTCCTGCACCGGCGCGCCGGCCGCCGCGATCGTGGCACACAGCGCCATCGCCGGCACCTGCCAGCCGGCCTCCAGATGCATCGCCCCGGCCATGGCGGCCAGCGCGGCGCCGAACAGCAGGATGCCGGCCATGACCTGCCGCGCCGGTCGGGCCGGCATCGGGCGATTGCCCAGCACCAGCGTGGCGGTGAGATTGCCCACGCCATAGGCCGCGATCACCGTGCCGAAGGCCGCTAGCCCGCCCGTGCCCAAGCCGCGCTCCAGGAACAGCGGCAGCGCAAGGTAGAAACACGCCAGCCACACCCCGTTCTGCGCCCCGCTGATCATCAGCATGTAGCGCAGCAGCTTATGCCCCCGCACCGCACGCACCCCGCGCAGCGCCGCCGACCACAGCGTCTCCCCCGCCTCCGCCCCCGCCTTTGGCCGCACCGGCACCTGGCGGATACGCATGATCGTCAGCACCGCCAGCGCCGAGAGCAGGAACGTCGCCACGTTCAGCGACACGAAATGCACCTCGGCCAGCAACGCCGCCGCCAGCACCAGAAGCCCAGGCCCGGCCAGCCGCGCCAGCTGCTCGGTGGTGTCCATCAGCGCATTCGCCGCCGGCAGCATCGCCCGGTCGTCGGCCAGCACCGGCAGTGCCGCCTGCATCGCCGGGCGGAACGCCGCCTGCCCCACCCCCAGCGCCGCGATCACGCCGAACAGCGCCCAGGCCGGTGGCTCCCCCAGCACCAGCCAGCAGCCCACCAGCCCCGCCAGCGCCCCGGCGCGCAACAGGTCGGCGGCCAGCATCACCGGCAGCGGCGCCAGCCGGTCCAGCGCCCGCGCCCCCAGCACCAAAGCCGCCAGCGTCGCCACCGCCTGCGCCACCCCGAGATACCCGGCATCCGGCCCCAGCGCCCGCACCGCGACATAGCCCAGCACCACGCGAAACAACTCGTCGCCAATCGCCGCCCCAGCCAGTCCCGCCCACAACAGCGCCACCGGCCGGCAGCGCAGCGGCCGCAGCAGTAACAGCGCCATGCGCCCCGGCCTCAGTCCTTCTTCGGCCAATCCCCCAACGGAATCCGCGGCTGCTCGTACAGGTCGGTCGTGCGGGCATACCAGCCGGCGCCATGCATGCGCCCGATCAGGTCCAGCTTCGGCGTGTCGATGTAGCAGCGCGCGGCATCCAGCACGCAGTCATCGCGCACATGCATCGCCACCACCCGCCCGAGCACCAGGGCGCGGTCGGTGTTCAGTTCGAGCACCATATGGCGCTCGCACTCGAAGGCCACCGGACTCTCG
>CAXNGD010000077.1:0-9336 GCA_964201575.1 Acetobacterales bacterium
CGAGGCCGCCGCCGATGCCGCCCGTATTGCAGCACTCGCCGCTGGCCTGGCCGATGCCGACGCCGTCGCGCTGGCCGACTGCGTGGCCGCCGGGACCGTGGCGCGGATCAACCCGGCGCTGACGGGTGACGGCAACCTTGCGCTGCCGCCGCCGCCGGCTGGGTTGTGGGAGCGGTGGGAGGCGGCGGCCGTCTGACGCTGCGGCCGAACTGCGGATCAGGGCTGAGCGGCGGATGGGGGAGGCGTTGCGGGATGGGGAGAAGGCGACGGGTGCACGCGGGACCGGCAGCAATCAGCATCAGGTGCGGTCGGCCAGCACAACCGCACCTCCACCCACGCTTGCAGAAATCGGAATCACCAAGGACCAATCCTCGCGCTAACAGGCCATCGACCGCCATCCTATTGGATGCAGCCGAGGAAACGGAAACTTGCTAAACTTTGTGCCCCCGGTGTGCCCCATGGGACGTTGTGCCCCCATAGGCCAGAAAGAGGGTGCTAACTCTTTGATTTGGTGAGCGCACCAGGGTTCGAACCTGGGACCCGCTGATTAAGAGTCAGCTGCTCTACCAACTGAGCTATGCGCCCGCCAACCGCGATGCCATGGCAGGCCAGTCGCGGAGGCGGGCGTATAACAAGGCTGGGGGGGCTTGTGAAGAGCCCCCGCCGCGGCTCGTTCCTACAGCGTCCGGTTGGCCCGCGCCAGCACGGCCTCGAATAGCACCTGGGCGCCAGCCGTCGCCTCCTCGGGTTCGATGCTTTCGGCCTCGTTGTGGCTCAGCCCGTCCTTGCAGGGGGTGAAGATCATCGCCGTCGGCACATGGCGGGCGACATACACGGCATCGTGTCCGGCGCCGCTGACAATCTCGCGGGCGGACAGGCCGAGCCGGACAGTGGCCTGGCGCACCAACTCGACGCAGGATGCGTCGAAAGGCTGCGGCGGGATGCGGAACAACTCGGTCAACGCCCAACCTATCCCGGCCGCAGCCGCGATCGCAGTGGCAGCCGGCGCGAATTCCGCGGCGATCCGGTCCACCTCGGCGCCGTCCGGGTGGCGGAACTCGATGCTGAAGCGAACCTCGCCGGGCACCACGTTGCGGCTGTTGGGCAGGACATGGAGCTGCCCCACCGTGCCGCGCCCATCCTCGCCGCGCGCGCGCATGGTGCGGTCCACCAGCTCGATGATCCGCGCCGCACAGACCAGCGCATCGCGCCGGGCCGAGGGCGGCGTGGTGCCGGCGTGCGAGTCCTGCCCGTTCAGCACTGCGTCATACCAGACCTGCGCCTGTGCCCCGGTGACGATGCCGATCTGCTTGGCCTCGCGCTCCAGGATCGGCCCCTGCTCGATATGCAGCTCGAAATAGGCATCCGCCGGGAACGGCCTGGCGGGCTCCGGCCCGGCATAGCCGATGCCATCCAGCGCCTGTTTCACCGTCACGCCCTCGGTATCGGCCAGCGCGAACGCCTTGTCGCGTGTATAGACGCCGGCCCAGACGCCAGACCCCATCAACGAGTGCCCGAACCGGCTGCCTTCCTCATCGGTCCAGTTGACCAGCTCGATCGGCGCCTCCGTGGTGATGCCGAGGTCGTTGAGGCTGCGCATCACTTCCAGCCCTGCGATGACGCCAAGCGCGCCGTCGAATTTCCCCCCGCTCGGCTGGCTGTCGAGATGGCTGCCCATCAGCACCGGCAGGCGCCCGGGATCGCGGCCCGGCCGGCGCGCGAACATGTTTCCGATCTCGTCCACCCGTACGGTCAGCCCGGCGGCCTCGCAATGCGCGCGGAAATGGTCGCGCCCCTGCCGGTCGATGTCGGTCAGGGTCAGGCGCCGCACCCCGCCCTTGGCCGTGGCGCCAAAGCGGGCCATGTCCATCAGGCTGTCCCACAGCCGCTTGCCGTCGATACGCTGGTTCGTACTGCCGCTCACGCGATGCCCTCCGGTTGTCCGGCCATCTTGCCCAGCAGCGGGCTTCCTGCAAGTTTCGCCGCACTCCGGAGTTTGTCCCTGATGCGCCCAATCCTCGCCGCCGCCCTGTTCCTGCTGTCCGGCTGCACCCTGATCGACCAGCGGACGTTCCAGTCGGCCCCCGCACTGCCGGGTGCCAGCGAAGTGGCCAGGACCCGCGCGCCCAGCCTGCCGTTGCTCACTATCCGCATGGACCAGGCCGATCAGGATTACCGTCCGGCCCTTGCCGAGGCGGTCCAGGCGGCGCAGCAGCGCAAAGCCGATGTCAGCTTCGATATCCAGGCCCTGGTGCCAACCCGCGCCGCGCCGGCCGAACAGGACCGCCGGATCGCCGAGGCCGGCCGCGATGCCCGCGACGTCGCCACCGCCATCGGCGCCGCCGGCATATCCAGCGAGCGACTGCGGCTTGGCCTGCTCGGCGATGCCGGCAGCCCCCCCCGTGAGGTCCGCGTCTACGTCCGCTGAGCCTGGCTCTCAAGCCCGCCCTCAGGGACCCGGAGCCACCCCCCGCCTGAGCCCTGCGGCTACCAGCGCCAACGGCACCGGCCGGGCGCGATAGGCGTCCAGCCCGCGACCAGCACCTGCCGGTGACCCGGCGATCAGCATCGCTTGCTCCGCGCCGTTCGACAGCATCTGGCTGCCGCCCCCTGGTGCCGGGGCCGGCATCGGTGGGCGCGGCGTGGGGGACAGGTTTGCCATGGCGGCCAGAACCTTGCTGCGATAGCCCTCGGCCCGCTCGGGCGTCTGCGAGTGATAAAAGCCCGCCGCCTTCATCCAGTCACCGCCGGCCGGCCCCTCCTTCAACTGCCGCAGGAAGCGGGCGGCATAGTCGGCATTGGCCATCGGATCGAAACCCTGTTCCAGCGAGGCGAAGGCGCGGGGATGGTGCATCCGGCTCACCTGCAGGCACCCGGTATCGATCGAACGCGTGCCAGCCGCCTCAGCCTGGCGCACGAAGGCCAGCGCGCCCTCGCGCGTGTCGAACAGCGCCCCGCGCCTCTCCGCGTTGACCGCCCAGGGCCAGGGGCTGCGCTGCCCGGTCTGCGGATCGGTCCGCCCGCTCTCCACCAGTCCGATGGCGAGCAGCAGCCCGGCCGGGATGGCATGAGCGCGCTCGGCGGCAAGTATCGCCGCCCGGCACTGGTTGCCGGGTGAGGCAGTGCCGGGCAGCCCCCCCTGCGGCGGTTGCGGCACCGGTGCCGGTGGCACTGCCGCTGGCGCCGACAGGGCCGCCACAGCGGTGGGAACCACCGGCGCCGGCACATGAAACAGCGAGCGAAACCCGCCGAAGCCGCGAGACGGCCCAGGCACCGTGGCAGGCACCGCCCCCGGCGCAGCTTGCCCGCGCGCATCGGCCGGCAGGACCAGGGACAACAGGCTCAGCAACGTGAGAAAGCGGCACATGCCGCCGTCAATGCATCTCCCGGGCCACTCCCGCCGCGTGGTCCGGCGGTGCTACCTGCCGCGCAGCTATCGCCCGCGCCTTGCCTCCGCCACCGCGGCGAGCAGATCGCCAACCTGCACCGCCCCGGGCAACACCTGCTCGCCGATGATGTAGGCCGGCGTGCCCTGGATATCGAGCCGCTTACCCAGCGTCAGGTTGGCGGCGATCCGGCCCTGGATCTCCGGGTCGGCCATGTCGCGCTGCAACCGCTCCCAGTCCAGCCCGGCCCGTCCGGTGGCGGCGCGCAGCCCGTCCTGGTCGCCCACCGGCGCGCCCGTCATCAGCACCGTGTGCAACTTGAAGTAGCCGCCTTGCTTGTGCGCGGCCAGCAGGGCCCGGGCGTTCAGCGTGCTGGCCGGGCCCAGGATCGGGAAGTCCTTGTAGACCACCCGCACATTGGGATCGCGGCGGATCAGCTCGGCCAAAACCGGCAGCATGCGCCGGCAATACGGACAGCGCACGTCGTAGAACTCCACCACCGTGACGTCGCCGTTCGGATTGCCCGCCACGGGATCGCCGGGGTTGCGGGTCAGCGCCTGGTTCAGCTCGCTGATGGCACCACGCGCCGCACTGCTCTTCTGCCGCTCCTCCTCCATCTGCAGCGCGGTGATCGCATCGCGCAACAGGCTGGGATCGGTGCGCAGCGCGTCGCGGATGAGCGCGATGATCTCCTGGCGCTGCTGGGTGGTGAAACTGCCCAGTTGCTGGAGCGGATTGGCCAGGGGCGCTGACGGCGCCTGGGCCCGCGCAGGCCCGGCGGCCAGCAACACCGGAAGTAGCGCCAGAAGGCGCGAGATCAGAAAAAGACGCATGCTCAGAATCCCTCGCGGTTCTCTTTTTTCACGGCATTGCCGATATCCACCGCCCGCAGCCGCGACGGGCCGGCCGCCAATTGCTTCTCGGCCCGGCGCGCCAGGACACGGGCACGGGGGATGTCCCCTAGCACCAATGCCTCCTCGGCCAAAGCCAGATCCGCCAGGCCCATCTCGCCCAGCCGGCCATGCGCAATGCCCAGCCGCCGCCACGCATCGGCGTCGTCGCGCTCGCGCGCCAGGGCAACTTGCAGATGGCCGATCGCCTGGCGCAGCTGTGTCGGCTCCCCGGTCTCGATCAGCGCCCGCCCCAGCGCCGAACGGATCGGCGCGTGTTCCGGCGCCAGCCGCGCCGCCTCGCGATACGGCCCCAGCGCCGCCGCCCCGCGCCCGCCCTCGAACAGGATCTGGCCCTTCAGCTCGTGCAACCAGGCACTGGTCGGCATCTCCGCCAGCAATCCGTCGATCAGCTTCAGCGCTTCGTCGGTGCGCCCCAGCCGGAACAGCGCGATCGCGCGGGCATAGCGCGCCGCCGGCGCCGTGTCGCCCTCACGCAGCCGGCGCAGGGTGACCGTGCTGGGCTCCAGGAAGCCGCGCAGCTTGGCCTGCACCATCTGGAAACTGGCATCGAATCCCGCCGGCAGCTTGGCGTCCGAATGCGGGCTGCGGGCGATATGGGACGTGACCGTCTCGATCCTGTCACGGGTCAGCGGATGGGTGCGCAGATAGGGGTCCCGCAAATCATCCACCAGCGCGTCCTGGTCCTGGACCCGGCGAAACAGGCTCACCATCCCGCGCGCCGACCAGCCGAGCCGGTCCAGCGCATACAGCGCCGACTGGTCGGCGCCGTTCTCCATGCTGCGGGTGAAGCTCATCAACCCGCGCTGCGCCAACTGCTGCCCGCCCATGATCGCCCCCATCCCGGCATCTGGCGAGCGCGCGGCGGCGCCGGCGGCAACGCCGATCAGCATGGCGGCGATCGACTTGATCATCGCCTCGCGCAACATCTCCGGCAGCCGCGCCAGGTGCCCTCCGCGGATATGCCCGGCCTCATGCGCCAGCACGCCGACCAGCTCCAGCGCCGAGTCGGCCTTGGCGATGATCCCGGTGTTGAGGAACAGGCGGTTGCCGGTGGTGACGAAGGCGTTTAGAGCGTCATCGCGAGTCAGGGTGATGCGAACCGCGTTGGGTTCGATGCCTGAGGCACGGAGCAAGGGGTTGGCAAAGGTGCGCAGCAGCGTCTCGGTTTCCGCGTCGCGGATGACCACCACGGTCATGGCCCCCCCCTGTGCCGAGGCGGGCGCGGTCGTGGCGGCGGCCGAGAGCATCACCGGCGCGCACAATGCCGCCGCCAGCACGCCGCGCCGCTCCAGCGCCGGACGATGCAGCGGGGAATGGCAGGCGCAGCCGGGCCGGATGCGAAACATGGGCGTTATGCTAGCAGCCCGCACCGCCGCCGTCCTGCTTGCCGTTGGCCTGGCAACTTCCGGCTGCTCCAGCATCGACGCACTGACCGACCGGCTCACCGGTGCCGACCGCCCGAAGGTGGGTGCCGCCGGCTTCGTGCGCGGCTTCCTCGGCGCCGCCATCGCCGACGAACCACAGGCCGCCCTGGCCGCCCGCGCCGTGCTGTCGGCCGGCGGCAATGCGGCCGATGCCGCGGTGGCGGCCGGCTTCACCCTGGCGGTGACCCTGCCGTCGCGCGCGAGCCTCGGCGGCGGTGGCGCCTGCCTCGCCTTCGCGCCGGAATCGCCGCTGCTCGGTGCCGATTCCGTGCTCTTCCTGCCGCCCCCGGGCGGTGCCGGCGGCGACCGTCCGGCCGCGGTGCCGATGATGGCGCGCGGCCTGTTCGCCCTGCACGCCCGCTACGGCAAGCGCCCCTTCGAATCGCTGATCGTGCCCGCCGAACAGCTCGCCCGCTTCGGAGCACCGGTCAGCCGCGCCTTCGCCCGCGATCTCGACATCGTCGCCGGACCGCTCGGCGCGGACCCCGACACCGCCGCCATCTTCCTGCCCGGCGGCCGCCGCCCGGCCGAGGGCGACACGCTGATCCAGCCCGACCTCGCCGGCACTATCGGCCAGTTGCGCGTCGCCGGCGTCGGCGACCTGCACCAGGGCGGCATGGCCCGCCGCTTCGTCGAATCCAGCCAGCGCGCCGGCGGCGGCATCACCGCCGAGGCCCTGCGCGGCGCCCTGCCGCAATACCTGGCGGCGCCGAAGCTGCCCCTCGGCGGCGCCGACTTCGTCGCCTTCCTGCCCACCGATGGCGGCGTCGCCGCCGGCCAGGCCTGGCGCGTGCTCTCCAGCACCCCCGCCGCCGCGGATGCCGCCGGCGCCCGCGCCACCGCGATCGCCGCTGCATGGCGCCGCGGCGCTTTCGCCGGCAACGCCCAGGCCGCCCTCAACGCCGCCGACGCCCCGGCCGGCAGCCTGCCGCCGCTGCCGGCCTCCACCGGCTTCATCACGGTGGACAACCAGGGCAATGCGGTCGCCTGCGTCCTGACCATGAACAACCTCTTCGGCACCGGCCGCGTGGCGCCGCAAACCGGCGTGCTCCTCGCCGCCTCGCCCACCGCCGCGACCCAGCCGCTGCTCTCGGCCGCCATCATCTACAACGCCCGCGCCAAGGTCGCCTTCAAGGGCGCGATCACCGGCACCGGACAGGAAGCCGCCCCGCTCGCCGTGGCCGTCGCCCTGCAACAGAGCATCGCCGCGCGCCGCGCCCTGCCCAACCCGGTGCCCGAGCCCGGCCGCGCCAATGCCATGTTCTGCCCCGGCGAACTGCCCGGCTCCGGCGCCCAGTGCAGCTGGGTCGCCGATCCCCGCGGGCATGGCTTGGCAGCAGGGAGCAATTGAGAAGCAAGCGCGTTCTTTTTTGAAAAAAAGAACCAAAAAACTTTTATCCACTTACTTCATGGATAAAGTTTTTTTGCTTCTTTTTGTTCCCAAAAAGAAGACTTCTCTCTTCTGAGGAATCACCCCCCATGGCCTTGAAAACCGGCCGAGGCGCCGCCGCGCCACCCTTTATCGTGATGGACGTCATCACCGCCGCCAACGCCCGCCAGGCCAGCCTTCCCCCGGGTGCCCCGCACGTCATCCGCATGGAAGTCGGCCAGCCCGGCACCGGCGCCCCCGCCGGCGCGGTCGCCGCCGTCCAGCGCGCGCTCTCCGCCGGCGCCCCCATGGGCTACACCGAGGCGTTCGGCCTGCCCTCGCTGCGCGCCCGCATCGCCGCCCACGGCACAGCCTGGTACGGCGTGGACGTCCCCGCCGCGCGCATCGCGGTCACCGTCGGTGCCTCCGGCGCCTTCCCGCTCGCCTTCCTCGCCGCCTTCAACGCCGGCGACCGCGTGGCCATGGCCACCCCGTTCTACCCACCCTATGTCAACATCCTCACGGCCCTCGGCATGACGCCGGTGATGCTGGAAACCGGCCCCGAAACCCGCTTCCAGCCCACCATCGCCCTGCTCGAAGCCATGGACCCGCGCCCGGACGGCCTCATCGTCGCCAGCCCCTGCAACCCCGCCGGCACCATGCTGGCCCCCGACGAACTCGCCGCCATCGCCCGCTGGTGCCACGCCAACGGCGTGCGCCTGATCAGCGACGAAATCTACCACGGCCTGACCTATGACCGCCCGCACGCCACCGCCGCCGCCTACAGCCCCAGCGCCATCGTGGTGAACAGCTTCTCCAAATACTTCTCGATGACCGGCTGGCGCATCGGCTGGCTGGTCCTGCCCGACGACCTTGTCCGCCCGGTCGAATGCCTGGCCCAGAACATGTTCATCAGCGCCCCCCATATCGCGCAGATCGCCGCCGAAGCCGCCTTCGACTGCACCGAAGAACTCCAGGCCAACATCGCCCGCTACCGCCGCTCGCGCGACTTGCTGCTGCGCGCCCTTCCCACCGCAGGCTTCCCGAAAATCAGCCCCGCCGAAGGCGCCTTCTACCTCTACGCCGACATCGCCGACCGGACCAACGACAGCCAGAAATTCTGCGCCCGTATGCTGGCCGAAGCCGGCATCGCCGCCTCGCCCGGCGTGGATTTCGACCGCCAGCGCGGGCACCATTTCCTGCGCTTCAGCTACTGCGGCCCGGAAGCCGACATGGCGGAAGCAGCGGAGCGGTTGCAGCGGTGGAGCTAGGGCCGGCCGGGACTGGCGGACGTGCGAGCGGCTGAATTGTAGCGGAGCGCCTGCTTCGCCCGCCAGGGTTGCGATTGTATGGACCGGCACGCTGCACATTTGGATCGGAGTTGTCGCATGGGTCAATCGGGCAACAGGCGCGGGTGGGGCTATGCGCTCCTGACCCTGGCGGGGGGCGCGGTGGCCGCCCTTGTTGCCGGCGGCACGCCCGCGCAGGCATGTCCGAGCGGCCCGCGGCTATTCGGGAACGATGCCCGATATATCGCCGCATGTGCCGGCGAGCACGATCATGTGGTGCTGATCCTCCCGAGGCACGGCGATAAAGATATTCCCGCGCCCTTCGTGGTGTCCGCGCGATCGAGCAACCCGCCGAACGAAGGCTCCGGCAGGACGGTCGCGACGGCAGGGGTGATTGCGACACCCAACAATCTGTTCAACCCCGACCTGCACGCGGCGGTCATTGGCGAGGTGACCACGGACCCGCATGGCACGTCCGCCGGCGGCGGCATAGCGAATGCCGTGTTCCGGGACATCGTCACCTTCGACGGCGCTTTTCTCAGCCGGTTCTGGAGTATGGATTTTGTGCTCGAAGGCATCCTGCAGAATTCGACCGACCCGCGCGAAGGCATCGGCAGATCCGCGGTCGTGCTGAACCTGGGCATCCAGAATCTGAATGACCTCGCGATCAACGCGGGTGTGGGCATTGAATTGGGTACCCAGGACGGCTTCGAGGGCGCGATCAGCCTTCCGCTATCGGTTGGGATGAATATCAATGGGAAGACGCCGTATATCATCTCCGGCGATTTGGACGTCGTCGCCTTAGACCAACCGCCCCAACCTCGGACTCTCGGCTGTTTCCAACGGTGGCATTCTCTGATTCCCTCGTCTCTGGCTGCGATTCGCGGCGTTGAGGGCGGTCATGGGCACGGCGATCACGATCACCAATCTGGCGCACTCATCGTCTTCGCTGCG
>CAXNGD010000078.1:0-9320 GCA_964201575.1 Acetobacterales bacterium
AAGCGATGACGGACGCGACTGCCGCGACACCTTCCTCGGGCTGATGCACACCTGCGCAAAGCTCGGGGTCTCCTTCTGGGACTACCTCGCAGACCGCATCGGAGGGATCAAAGCGCCCGCCATCCCGGGCCTTCCCGATCTCATCCGAGCCCGCACGCGAGCCGCTTGACCCACACTGCCCGGGGTTTTGCCCCGGCTACCGCAGCGCCCCCTGGGCCGTTGCAAACGCCCCCTTGGCCGCATCCGGCGCCGCCGCCGCCTTGGCCTCATCCAGCCAGAATCCGGTCTCGATCCCGTTGATGACAATCTCAGCATTGGGGAAATAGGCGGCCCCGTTGGCATCCACCAGCCCGCTGACATGGTCGATATGGGCATGGGTCACCAGCACCGTGGCGATCTCCCCGAGCGTCACCCCAAGTGCCGCCAACCGGTTCCATGACTTGCCCATGTTCGGACCGAACGCCACCCCGCATCCGGCATCGATCAGCACCTTGCGCCCCGCGACGTCCAACAGGAAGGACGAGATGGTGATGCGCGGCGGCAAAACCCGGAACGCACCCGCCTCCGCCGCCGCCGCTGCCGCCTCGCTCACCTCGTTGACGATCGCCGTCGAGGCCTCGAACTGCCCGTCATTCAGCGCGGTGACGGTGATATCGCCCACGCGGATGCTGTGGATACCCGGGTTCTGCATGTTCATCTCCTATAGGATCACGCGGCCGCCTTCGCCGGTGCGCGCTTGAACGCTCCCATGATGCTGCCCAGAATTCCCTTCGGCAGGAAGATGATGAACACCACTAACAGCAATCCATAGATCAGGTTGTCCCAGCCCACTGCCGCCGGGCCGAAACTGATCCGCAGCGTCTCGCCCAGCAGGATGGTGATCACCGCCCCAATCGTCGGCCCAAGCGCCACGTACAACCCGCCGACAACCACCGCGAACACCATCTGCAACGACACCGAAATCCCGCTTACCGTGTCCGGTGAGACAAACATCTGGTACTGGCAGTACATCGCGCCGGCCATCGCCGTCATCATCGCCGACAATACGGTGATCTTGAGCTTCTCCAGCGTCACATTGACCCCCGCCGCCGCCGCCGCGTCCTCGTCCTCCGAGATCGCCTCCAGCGCATAGCGCAGCATGCTCCGTTCCACCGCGTACCAGATCGCCAGCCCCGCACCCCAGACGATCAGCGCGATCATGTACCAGGTGTGTTTGTCGGTGAACTGAAACGCCCAGAACGACGAGCCGCCGGGCACTCGGTTCGGCGTATAGCCCAGCGATCCGCCGGTGAGGTCGCGCGTCGCGGTGATCACCTGCAGCACGATGCCCGACAAGGCCAGCGTCACCAGCGCGAAATAATGCCCGGTGATGCGAAACCGAAAACACGGCCACGCCACCACCAGCGCCAGCAGCGCCGCGCAAACCAGCCCGATCGGAATGCCAAGCCATGGCGACAGGCCGAGATTGTTCCACAGCAACGCCGTGGCATAGGCACCCACCCCCATGAACCCGCCATGGCCGAGCGAGACCAGCCCGAACCGCCCCATCATGCTCCATGACGTATAGGCAAACGACCAGATCAGGATGGTGATGATGATATGCATGGGATAGGGCGCGCCATAGACGAACGGCATCCCAACCAGGAGAACCCCGGCCGCACCCCAGATCAGCGAGCGGTTCATGAGCGCCTCGACAGCAGCCCTTCGGGCCGTATGAACATCATCCCGATGAAGAACACGAACGCGAAGACATAGCCCCATTCGAGGTCGAGATAGAGCCCGCCGAGCGAGATGATCTCGGCGAAGATGAACGCCGCGATGAAGCCGCCAACCATGTTGCCCAAGCCCCCCATCACGCAGATCATGAAGGTAATCGGCCCGAACGACAGCCCAACATAGGGATGCACGTCGTACTGCAGCACCAGCAGGCACGCCGCCAGCCCCGCCAGCGATCCGCCCACCGCCGAGGTGATGATATAGATGCGCCGCGTATCCACCCCCATCAGCGCCATGATCTCGCGGTCCTGCGAAATCGCCCGGATCGCCGTACCCACATAGGTCCGCGTCAGGAACAGGTACAGCGCCACCATCCCGCTCAGTGCCGCGCCAAAGGCGAGCAGCCGGGCATAGCTGATGAACACCTCGGCCACCTCAAGCGTCGGCAGCCGGATGCCCAGGTTGCGAAAATCGATGCCGAACGCCACGGTCGCCAGGCTCTGCAGGAAGAACAGCACGCCGCCAGTGGCCAGAAGCTGGTTGATCGGTGCCGCTCCCAGCAACGGCGAAATCACCAATACGTGCAACAATATGCCCATCAGCCCGATGGCAATGATCGTCGCCGGCACCGCGAACCACAGCGAAATGCCGAACACGCTGACGAAGTAATACATCGCATACATCCCGAACATCACCAGTTCGGCGTAGCAGATCCAGGCCACGTCGATCACGCCGAAGATCAGGTTCAGCCCCAGCGCCAACAGCGCCAGCACGCCGCCGAGCAACAGCCCGTTGATCAACGCCTCGACCAGGAAGATGTCTAGGAAGCCCATGCGGGTGCTCCGACTTGCGGCGAAAGGGAAGCAAGACTTCTTTTTGTGAACAAAAAGAAGCAAAAAAACTGCTCCCGTTTGCCCAACGACAAACAGTGGGCCCCAGTCAAGTGGATAAAGGTTTTATGCTTCTTTTTGTTCACAAAAAGAAGACCTTCCCCTTGCCTAAACACCCAGGTAAGCCTCACGAATCGTATCGCTGGCCATCATCTCGGCCGCCGTCCCGCTCATCCGAATACTTCCGGCCTCCAGAAGATACGCCCGGTCCACCACCTTCAGCACCTGCTGCACGTTCTGCTCCACGATCAGAACCGTCAGCCCGTTCTCCCGGATGCGCCGCACCAGCTCGAACACCTGCTGCACGATCACCGGCGCCAGCCCTGCCGAGGGCTCGTCCATCAACAGGATCTTGGGATCGGACATCAGCGCCCGGCCGATCGCGCACATCTGCTGCTCGCCGCCCGACATGGTACCGGCGAACTGGTTGCGCCGCTCCTTCATGCGCGGGAACAGCGAGTAGACGAACTCCAGCCGCTGGGCGAATTTCGGCCGCGCCGAGGGCATGAACGCCCCCATTCGCAAATTGTCCTCCACCGTCATGCGCGGAAACAGCCGCCGATGCTCAGGCACATGGGCTATGCCCAGTTCCACGATCCGGTGCGACGCAACCCCCGCGAGATCCTCGCCGTTCCACAGCACCTGGCCCGCGCGCGGCCGGATCAGCCCGGAGATCACCCGCATCAGCGTGGTCTTGCCCGCCCCGTTCGGGCCAATCACCCCAACCGCCTCGCCCAACCGCACTTCCAGCGAAGCGCCAAACAGCGCCTGGAAGGTGCCATAGCCGGTATCGACCGATTTCAGTTCAAGCATGTGGCAAATCCCAGCGCGTCGTGAAGCATCAGGCGCGCGCCCCCCTTCACGTGCGAGCGGCCGAAGCCACCGCGTGAACAGCATCGGCGTCGGAGCCCAGATAGACCTCGACCACCTTGGGGTCGCGCACCACCTCGGCCGGCAATCCCTCGGCGATCTTCTCGCCGTGGTCCAGCACCATGACCCGATCCACCACCCGCATCAGCACGCCCATGATGTGCTCCACCCAGATGATGGTGATGCCCAACTCGGCACGAATACGGCGCAGCATGTCCGCGGCCTGGTCCATCTCGCCCTCATCCAGCCCGCCCAGGCTCTCATCGGCCAGCAGCAGCTTCGGCTTGGTGGCGATCGCCTTGGCAAGCTCCAGCTTCTTCAGCCCCGCCGCCCCCAGCCCATCCACCCGCGTATGGGCATCGCTGGGAAGCCCAACCATGAACAGCGCCTCGCGCGCCGAGGTTTCGGCAGCCGCGCGCGAATGCCCGCCTTGCCCGCCACCCTGGCCGTAGAATCCGGCAAGCACCACGTTCTCCAGGATCGACAGCCGCCGGAACGGCCGCGGGATCTGGAACGTGCGCCCCACCCCGGAATTGATGATGGCATGCGGCGCGGACCCGCCGATCTCGCGCCCCTGGAAGCGGATCGACCCGCCATTGGGCGCCAGCGTGCCCGACAGCATGTTGAAGATCGTGCTCTTGCCCGAGCCGTTCGGGCCGATGAGGCCGAGAATCTCGCCCTCATCAACCTTGAACGACACATTGTTGACGGCAGTAAACCCGCCGAACCGCTTGGTCAGCCCAGCAACCTCGAGCATGAACCGGCGATCAGCGCGTGGTGTACGAGTTGCCAGCCGGCAGCGGCAGCGTCGGTGGCCGCTTGGCCAGCGACTTCGGCCATACCACGTCGGCGCCGGTCGCGGTGTATTCGTTCACCACCGGCAGCGCGCGCTCGTTCTGTCCGGCCAACGGACCGTCCGCCAGGAACTTCACACCGAAGCCCAGCATGGTGCCGCCCTCCGGCAGGTCGATCTCCAGAGCCGCCTTGCGCAGCGCCTCGGCGCTCACCCCGCCATGTTTCTTGATGGCGTTCGGCAGCACGTGCTGCAGGAACAGATAGACATTGCTCGCCGACATGCCGACATGGGCCGAGCGCAGATTGCCGGGCTGCGCCTTGTCATAGGCCTCACCCACCATCTTCACGATCGGCGGCAGGTCCGGCGTCAGCGCCGCCTGGTTGCCTTCCCAGATCGAGATCGGGTCGACGTTGAAGAACCCAACAAGGTCCTTGCCAAGCGCCTCGCGCATCTTCTCCGGCACGCCATAGCCGGCGCCATGGCCAACCAGTGCGCCGAACTTCAGCCCGCCCTCGCGCGCCTGGCGCAGGAACAGCGAGATGTCGGGGTTGTAGCCGGTGTGCAGGATCACGTCCGGACGGGCGCGCCGCAGCTTGGTGACCAGCGCCGAAAGGTCGGGCGCGGTCGCCGCATAGCCCTCCTTCAGCACAACGTTGAGGCCGTGCTTTGCAGCACCGGCCTCATTGCCCTTCGCCACGTCCACGCCATAGGCGCCGTCCTCGTGGATGATCGCCACCCGCAGGTCCTTCGGTGCCTTGCCGAACTTCTCCTGGGCATAACCGGCCACCATGTCGGTCGAAGCCACGCCGAACTGCTGGCCCATTGGCTGGGCGCGGAACACGTTCTTGTAGTTGCGGTTCTCAAGCACCGCGGTCGAGATGCAGGTGGTGATCCACATGAACTTGCCGAGCTGCTCGATGCGTCCGGCCACCGGCACGCATTGGGCGGACGAATAGAAGCCAAGCAGCATGTCGACCTTTTCCTGCTCGATCAGTCGCACCGACTCGTTGATCGCCACCTCGGGCTTGCTCTGCGCGTCAGCGTAGATCGCCTCGATCGTATAGCCCTCGATCGGCCCCTTGGACTGGAAATGCTCGATCATGATCTTGGCGCCGAGCCCATGAAGGTTCGATCCGCCGCCGGCCAGCGGGCCGGAATAGTCATAGATCACGCCGATCTTGAACTTCTTCTCCTGCGCCTCGGCGGCGGAGGCAAAGCCGATGGCAGCCGCAGTGGCAAGGGCCAACCCCGCCAGACGTCGCGAAAGACGCATTCTCTCTTCCCCCATGTTCCCGAACGAGCTCGGGTCCGTTTGCTTGCGCTCCTACCCTCCGTCATGGAGCCCGCAGGCGTCAAGCACGCGTTCGCCGCCGCGCGCAAAAACTGTCCCGACGGCTCAGATGATCGCCGCCCGCACCTTCGCCGACACCCACTCCGAAACCGCAACCGTGCAGAGGATGGCCACAAACATCACCGTCACCTCCGGCCAGGCCAGGCGGGAAACACTCGCGTTGAGCTGCAACCCGATCCCGCCCGCGCCCACCAGCCCCAACACCGTCGATTCGCGGATATTGATGTCCCAGCGATAAACCGATATCCCGGCGAAGGTCGGCATGATCTGCGGCACGAAGCCGAACGCGATGCGCTGCGCGCCGGTCGCTCCGGTGGCGGTGATCGCCTCGATCTGGCGGGCGTCGACCTCTTCCAGCGCCTCATAGAGCAGCTTGCCGATGAAGCCGATCGAACGCAGGGCGATGGCGAGGATCCCCGCCAGCACCCCCGGCCCCATCACGGTGACCAGCAACAGCGCCCAGATCAGCGAGTTGATCGAGCGCGAGGAGACGATCACCAGCAGCGCCAGCGGCCGTGCCACGGTCAGGCTCGGCGTGGTGGTGCGCGCCGCCAGGAAGGCGATCGGCACGCCCAGCACCACACCCAGCGCGGTGCCCAGCGTGGCCATGTTCAGCGTGTCCCACAGTGGCCACCAGAGCTTGTCCAGCACCGACCAGCGCGGCGGCCACATCCGCCCAATCAGGTCGGCCCCCTGGGCTGGCGCGTCGTAGACGAACTCCCAGATCGTATCGGCGTTCATGATCTGCCAGCACTGCACCACCAGCAGCACACCCAGCAGCCAGGCCGCCCAGCGCCACAGCCGCGCGCCCTGCGTGCGCCGCCGCCATTGCATCTGGCCCGAGGGAAGTGCGTGTATCGGCATCACTGCAACCGCTTGCGGATGATGCCCGAGGAATACTCGGCCGCCATCACGATAAGGATGATCAGGATCAGGATCGCCGCCGAAGTGCCAAACTCATACCGGTCGAAAGACGTGTTCAGCGTCGCCCCAATCCCGCCCGCCCCGACAATCCCGATCACCGCACTCTCGCGAAAATTGATATCCAGCCGATAGACCGACAACCCGATGAACCGCGGCAGCACCTGCGGCTGCACCGCATAGACCATCAGTTGCGGCCAGGAGGCACCGGCAGCGCGGACGGCTTCGACCTGCGCCTCGTCGAGGTCTTCCAGATCCTCGGCCAACAGCTTGGCCATGAACCCGATCGTCGCGAACGCCAGCGTCACCATCCCCGCCAACGGCCCGAACCCGAACATCTTCACGAACAGGATCGCCACGATGATCTCCGGAAACGACCGCGACACCGCGATGATCCCCCGGCACACCATATAGACCGGCAACGGCGCCAAATTCCGCGCCGCGCCCAACCCCACCGGCAGCGACAGCGCCACGCCCAGCACGGTGGAGACCACAGTCATGGTCAGGCTCTCGACCATGCCCTCGTAGATCTCCTCCCAGCGCGAGGAGAAATCCGGGTTGCCGAACGCCGCCACAAACGCCCAGCCGCGCACCAGCCCCTCGGACACCCGCGCCCAGTTGACCTCCAGCGTGCCCAAGGCGAGCGCCAGGTAAAGCGCTGCACCGCCATAGATCGCCAGCCGCAGCCAGGGGTTGGTGATGAAGGGAGGCGGGCGCCAGCGGCGGATGGCCGCGCCGGCACTCACCGCGCCGCTTCCAGCCGGGCCGTCACGGCAAGCGGCGCTTCGTCCCCGTCATCCTCGGCCGGACGATTGACGTTCCAATCCTCCTCGCCATAGATCTCGGTCAGCACTTCGGTGGTCAGCGCCTCGGGCGGGCCGTCAAACACGATCCGCCCGGCGCGCAGGCCGACAATCCGCTGCACGAACATCTGCGCCAGCGCCACGTCATGGATGTTGACGATCGCCGCCAGCTTGCGTTCGCTGCAAAGCTCAACCAACAGGCGCATGATCTGGCGCGATGTTTTCGGGTCCAGGCTGGCCGTCGGCTCGTCGACCAGCAGCAGCGCCGGATTCTGGATCAAAGCGCGGCAAATCCCCACCCGCTGCCGCTGGCCGCCGGAAAGCTGGTCCGCGCGCTTGTCCTGCATGCCGCCCAGCCCGGCGCGCTCGATCAGCCGGAACGCCTCGTCGACATCCGCCTGCGCAAAGCGCCGCAGCCAACTGGCCCAGAAACCGGTATAGCCAAGCCGGCCAGACAACACGTTCTCCATCACCGTCAGCCGCTCGACCAGCGCGTATTCCTGGAAGATCATGCCCATCCGCCGCCGCGCCGCCCGCAACGCGCCCCCGCCCAGCCCGGTCACCGGCGCGCCGTCCACCACCACCGCGCCCGCGGTCGGCTCCACCAGGCGGTTGACGCAGCGGATCAGCGTGGACTTCCCCGCGCCAGACGGCCCGATCAGCGCCATCAACTGGCCACGCGGCACGTCGAGATCGACCCCGTCCAACGCCTTGTCGCCGCCGCGATAGGTCTTGGTCAGGCCCCGCACACGCAGCATCGGGGCGCCGTCGCCTACTTGCACGCGTATGACACGCCCATCGCCGCATCGATGTCGCGCACCACCTTCCAATGCTCCTGGAACGTGATCGGCATGAACTTCTCCTGCGGCGGGCTCGACTTCTCGAACTCCTTCAGCAGGGCAGTGCCCTCCCAGTTGAAGGTGAAGAACGCCTCGCGCACCTTGGCCGCCAGCTCCGGCTTCATATTATAGACATGGCCATAGCCGGTGGTGGGGAACGTCTGCGACTTGTAGATCGAGCGCAGCTTGCTGCCGTCCACTGCCTTGCGCAGCACCATCCGGTTCATCACCGAATTGGCGATCGCCGCCGCGTCATAATCCTTGTTGGCCACCCCGATCACCGAGTTGTCGTGCTTGCCGGAGAAGGCCGGCTTGAAGTCGCGGTTCGCCTCCAGCCCATACTGCGCCCTGAGCAGCGCCGAGGGCGCCTTGAAGCCGGAATTGGAATTCGGGTCGGTGAACGCCACCGTCTTGCCCTTGAGGTCCTCGATCTTCTGGATCGGACCATCGGCCTGCACGATGATCTCCATCTCGTAGCCATACTCGTTCTTCTTGCTGCCCATCATGGCAAACGGCACGAAGCCGGCGCAGTTCACCGCGATCGGGTTGGAGCCGGTGTTGAAACCGGCAACATGCAGCCGGCCGGCGCGCATCGCCTCGATCTGAGCGGCGTTGGATTGCACCGGGAAGAAGATCACCCGCTTGCCGGTGACCTTGGTCATGTGCGCCAGGAAATCGTCCCACACCTTGCGGTAGACCTCGGGGTCCTCCACCGGCGTATAGGCGAAGATCAGCGTCGCGGGATCAATGAACTGCTTCGGGTCGGTCGGCGCATCGGCCACCATGTCGCCATTCGCATCGGTGTACCGGCTATCCAGCGCCTGCACCGGCCCGGACACCCCAATCGCCACGGCAGCAGCAGCAGCAGCAACAAACAGACGACGGCGCATCGTGCGAATCCTCCCTTGCGCGGCCCAATATGCCACGCCGGGGTCAGACCGCATTCCACCGCCAGGAGTCAAGCGGTTCACGTTCGATTGGTATTATACCAACCGCCCCAACCTCGGACTCTCGGCTGTTTCCAACGGTGGCATTCTCTGATTCCCTCGTCTCTGGCTGCGATTCGCGGCGTTGAGGGCGGTCATGGGCAGCTACGACGCCATCGTCCAAGCATGCAAAGACGCATGGAACTTC
>CAXNGD010000079.1:0-9258 GCA_964201575.1 Acetobacterales bacterium
TTCCAACTCGCCACACTCAACCCAAACCCCAACAGCCGAGCCTGTCTCAGCGCAGCTCTCGGGCATAATCAGGCCGGAATAGCCCATGCATAGAGAGTGAGAACAGAGCCAAGTTTTTTGGTTCTTTTTTTCAAAAAAGAACTTCTTTCCTTAAACTGGATCCCAGGTAAACACCTCGCCGCTCCGGTCGAGCGGCATGAAGCTGCCCTTCAGCGCCGGGATGGCGATCTGCCCCACCTCGGTTGGCGTCCAGCCGCCGTCATGATGCACGCCGCGCACGGGGCGGGACGACGACATCAGGAAGATCTCGTTGTGGCGGGTGGCGAAGACCTGGCCGGACACGCCCTTGGCGCCGTCCGAGGTCAGGAACACCGCCATAGGTGCATTCTTGTCCGGCGTCATCTGTTGGATCTTGGCCATGCGCTCCTGTTGCTCGGGGGTGTTGACGGGGATCGACCCGGTCATCCGGCTCCAGGCGAAGGGCGAGATGCAGTTGCTGCGCACGTTGTAGCGCATCATGTCCAGGGCGATCGACTTGGACAGCGCGGTGATGCCCAGCTTAGCCGCGGCGTAGTTCGCCTGGCCGAAATTGCCGATCAGGCCGGAGGTCGACGACATGTGGACGAAGCTGCCGCTTTCCTGCTTGCGGTAATGCTCGGCGGCGGCGCGGCTGACGTAGAACGCGCCCGAGAGATGCACGTTGATCACTGCGTTCCAGTCATCCTCGCTCATCTTGTGGAAGATGACGTCGCGCAGGATGCCGGCATTGTTCACCACGCCGTCGATGCGGCCATAGGTGTCCAGCGCGCATTGCACGATGCGCCGGGCGGAGTTCCAGGACGACACGCTCTCGGTGTTGATCACCGCCTCGCCGCCGCGCTGGTTGATGATCGCCTTTGTCTGCTCGGCCGGTGTGGCCGAGCCGCCATCGCCGGTGACCGATACGCCGAGGTCGTTGATCACAACCTTCGCGCCCTCGCCCGCCATCATCAGCGCGATCTCGCGGCCAATGCCGCCGCCCGCACCCGTGACAACAACCACCTTGCCTTCAACGATCCCGGCCATTCGTTTCCTCCGTTCGGATTGGAACCACGAACCTAGGTGCCGCGGTGCCGCTTGTGAACCCGCCGCATACCCGCCTCACTTCTCCCGGCGCCGGCTTGGCGCTACACTGGCTTCGTCCTTTACGCCGGAGGCGACCACTATGGCCAATACGCTCGAGAGTTTCGCCAAGGCCTGCAGCGCCGCCGTCTCGGCCGATCCCGGTCCGGGCGGACGACAGAAGGTGTGCGATCTGGTGCGCGAGGTCCTGAAGGATCCGGCCTTCGTTGCCGCCAACATCCATGCCGACGGGCCGGAGCGGAAGGTGCTGTTCGAGGACCCCGTGCACAAATTCGCCATCCTGGCGCACAGTTTCCATGGCGCGAAGGACAGCACCCCGCATGACCACGGCCCCACCTGGGCGATCTATGGCCAGGCCACGGGCGAGACGGTGATGACCGATTGGGAGAAGCTGGCCGCTCCCAGCGCGGACGCGCCCGGCCGGGTGCGCAAGGTCCGCGACTACACGCTGACCTCGGGCATGGCTTATCTGTACGAACCCGGCGTGCTGCACTCGCCGCGCCGCGACGCCTCGACCACGCTGCTGCGCATCGAGGGCTTCGACCTCAGCAGCTACAAGCGCGATAAGTACGTCGCTGCCTGACGCCTTGCGGTGAACGGCCTGCAATCCATGCGGGTGGTGCGCCTGAACGCGACACTGTTTCCGCCGAGCGATTTCGAGCGCGCGCAATGGGCGCAGGTCGGCCTCGCGCCGATTGAGGCCGAGGCCAACACGGTCGAGGAGCTGATCCCGATCGTGGCCGAGGCCGATGGCGTCTTTGCCATCTCGGTGGCTCTGCCGACCCCGGTGGTGGCCGCGATGGAGAACTGCCGGGTGATCTCGCGCCTCGGCACCGGCACGGACAAGATCGATGTCGCCCTGGCCAAGACCCGCGGCATCCTGGTCACCAACGTGCCGACCTTCTGCATCGAGGAACAGGCCGACCACACCATGGCGCTGCTACTGGCCCTGGTGCGCAAGCTGCCGGAGATGCAACGCGCGATGCGCGCGGGGGCCTTCAATGCCGCCCAGGGTTTCTCGCGGTCTAACCAACGCCTGGTGGGCCGGACGCTCGGGCTGGTCGGCTTCGGCAACTCCGCCCGGCTGACGGCGCAGCGCGCCCGCGGCTTTGGCCTGCGCGTGCTCGCCACACGGCGCAGCGCCATCCCGCTCGACCCGACCCTCGGCGTTGAGCTGACCGACCTGGATACGCTGTTGCGGGACAGCGACTATGTTTCGCTGCACCTGCCGCTGATCGCCGAAACCTATCACATGATGGGTGCCGCGGAGTTCGCCCGCATGAAGCCAGGCGCCCTGTTCATCAACACCTCGCGCGGTGCGCTGGTGGATGAGGCTGCCCTGGAAGCCGCTATGCGCAGCGGCCATATCGGCGGCGCCGGGCTGGACACATTCGAGCGCATCGACGTCTTCGCCGAAAACCCGCCAATGCCGCAATGGAGCCTGCTGGAGATGGACCGCGTGATCGCCACCCCGCATGTGGCGGCAAACTCGGTCCAGGCCGGAGAGGACGTCTCGCGCGGCGGCATCGAGAACTTGGCTGCCGTCCTTGCCGGCACCTGGCCGCGCCCGGGGCACATCGTCAACGAAGGCGTGGTGCCGCGCGTGCCGCTGGCACCGTGGCCGGCCTGACAGGCGCTGCGACCCGCCGTCAAACGCCGCTGAAGTCCCCCAGCCGATACCCCTGCACAAACAGCAACGCCCGAAGATTGGCATGCCGCACCTGCGCTTTCGCCTGCGCCGCCACGATCGGCTTGGCGTGATACGCCACCCCCAGCCCCGCCGCCGCCAGCATCTGCAAATCGTTCGCCCCGTCCCCCACTGTCAGCGTCCCCGACAGCTTCAGCCCACGCGCGGCGGCCAGTTCCTCCAGCGCCAACACCTTGGAAGTGGCATCCTGGATCGGCTCGCCCACCTCCCCGGTCAGCACCACGCCATCGTCCAGCAGCACATTGGCGCGATGCACATCAAACCCCACGAGCTCGGCCACCCGCCCGGTGAACCAGGTGAACCCCCCGGACACCAGCGCCGTCGTCGCATTATGCGCCTTCATCGTCGCCACCAGCTCGCGCGCCCCGGGCGTCAGCCTCGTCTGCGCCCAGGTCTTCTCCAGCGCATCGATGCCCAGCCCCTTCAGCATCGCCACCCGCTCGCGCAGCGCCGTGGCGAAATCGATCTCGCCGTTCATACTGCGCCTGGTGATCGCGGCGATCTGCTCCTTGATCCCGGCATAGGCAGCAATCTCGTCCAGCGTCTCCGACGTCACGATCGTGCTGTCCATATCCGCGATCAGCAACGCCTTGCGCCGCCCGCGCGCCCGCGTCGTGATCGCATCCACCGGCGCATTGCCGAGTGCCGCGGCAATCACCGCGGGATCCGGCACCGCGCGGCAGGGAATATCGGCGGCCTCGCCCGGCGACAGGATCTCTGGCGCGGCACCCTGGATCGCATCGCGCACCCGCGCGATAACGGCATCGGACAAGGTCGTGGCGTCGCGATCAACGACAAGGGTCAACACATGCGTCATTCCGCCCGTATGCATCCGGCCGAGGCATCGGGCAAGTGACAGCACTTCCGCACGCCCTGCTCATCGCCGGCCCCACCTGCTCCGGCAAATCCGCCCTCGCCCTCGCACTCGCCGAGCAGCTTGGCGGCGTGGTGATCAACGCCGACTCCATGCAGGTCTATCGCGACCTGCGCATCATCACCGCCCGCCCCACACCGGAAGAAGAAGCCCGCGCCCCGCACGCGCTATACGGCATCCGCCCCGCCGCCGAGCCCGGCAACGCCGCCTGGTGGCGCGAAACAGCGCTTGCCGCCATGGCCGAAGCCCAGGCCAACGGAAAACTCCCCATCCTCTGCGGCGGCACCGGCCTCTACTTCGCCGCCCTGGTGGACGGCATCTCCGACATCCCCGAATGCGGCGAGCCGGCCCGCGCCGAAGCACGCTGGCTCCTGGCCGAATACGGCCCCACGGCGCTGCACGCCTCGCTCGCCAAGGTCGACCCCGCCACCGCCGCCCGCCTGCGCCCCAGCGACAGCCAGCGCGTCGCCCGCGCCTGGGAAGTCTGGCGCGGCACCGGCCGCGGCCTCGTCGCCTGGCAATCCCAGAAGGGCACCCCCGCCCCCTGGCGCTTTTCCGTCGTTCTCCTCGACCCACCCCGCGACGCCCTCCGCACCGCCATCGCCGGCCGCTTCACCGCCATGCTCGAAGCCGGCGCCCTGGCCGAAGTCCAAGCCCTGCTGACCCAGAACCTCGACCCCGCCCTGCCCGCCATGCGCGCCCACGGCGTCCCCGAACTCGCCGCCCACCTGCGCGGCGAAATGACCCTGGCCCAGGCCGCCCTGCGCGCCGAACAGGTCACCGGCCAGTACACCAAGCGCCAGGCCACCTGGTTCCGCCACAAACGCATGGCCGACCCCGCCCGCACGCATACAATACATGCGCGAATCACCGATTTTACGCAATTTTCAGAAAGTGAGCGGGCTGAAATCTTCCGCTTTATTCGCATCCCCGCTTGACGCGCCCAGCCCCGCGGCCTTATGTCCCCCCCATGAGCCAGAACCAGACTGCCGAAAGTCCCTCCGACACCGCCCCGAGTGCCTCGGCGGCCGGCGCCGAAATCCTCCTCCGCGCCCTCAAGGACCAGGGCGTAGAGGTCATCTTCGGCTATCCCGGCGGCGCGGTACTCCCGATCTACGACGCCATCTTCAACCAGAACGCCATCCGGCACATCCTGGTCCGCCACGAACAGGCCGCCGTCCACGCCGCCGAAGGCTATGCCCGCTCCACCGGCAAAGTCGGCGTCGTCCTCGTCACCTCCGGCCCCGGCGCCACCAACGCCGTCACTGGCCTGGTCGACGCCCTCATGGACAGCATCCCCGTCGTCTGCCTCACCGGCCAGGTCCCCACCCACCTGATCGGCAACGACGCCTTCCAGGAAGCCGACACCACCGGCATCACCCGCCCCGCCACCAAGCACAATTATCTGGTCAAGCGCAGCGAAGACCTCGCCCGCGTCGTCCACGAAGCGTTCTACGTCGCCCGCTCCGGGAGGCCGGGCCCGGTCCTGATCGACCTGCCCAAGGACATCCTGATCGCCCAGGCGCCCTACACCCCGCCCCCCCCGCCGGAAGCCCGACACCGCTCCTACCGCCCCACCACCGCCCCGGATGCCACCCACATCGCTCGCGCCGTCGCCCTGCTCAAATCCGCCAAGCGCCCGATCATCTACACCGGTGGCGGCGTCATCAACGCCGGCCCCCAGGCCAGCGAAGCCCTGCGCACCCTCGTTCGCAAGACCGGCTACCCCTGCACCTCCACCCTGATGGGCCTCGGCGCCTACCCGGCGGGAGACCCGCTCTTCCTCGGCATGCTCGGCATGCACGGCACCTACGAAGCCAACTGGGCGATGCATGACTGTGACGTGATGCTCAACATCGGCGCCCGCTTCGATGACCGCGTCACCGGCCGCCTGAACGCCTTCTCGCCCAACTCCAAGAAAATCCACATCGACATCGACAGCTCCTCGATCAACAAGAGCGTCCCGGTCGACATCCCCATCGTCGGTGACGCCGGGAAAGCCATCGCCGCCATCCTCGCCGCCTGGGACGCCGACCCCACCGACGTCGACCGCCCCGCCGTCACCGCCTGGTGGAAACAGATCAACACCTGGCGCGGCATCGACTGCCTCCGCTTCACCCAGGACATGACCAAAGGCGCCATCATCAAGCCGCAATACGCCGTCCAACGCCTCTACGACATCACCCGCGAACTCCGCGCCAAATCCGGCCGCGAAACCTTCATCACCACCGAAGTCGGCCAGCACCAGATGTGGGCCGCCCAATATTTCGGCTTCGACGCTCCGAACCGCTGGATGACCTCCGGCGGCCTCGGCACCATGGGCTACGGCCTGCCCGCCGCCATGGGCGTCCAGATCGCCCACCCCGACGCCCTGGTCATCGACATCGCCGGCGAAGCCTCCATCCTGATGAATATCCAGGAGATGTCCACGCTCGCCCAATACCGCCTGCCGGTGAAGGTCTTCATCCTCAACAACCAATACATGGGCATGGTCCGCCAATGGCAGGAACTCCTGCACGGCGGCCGTTACTCCGAATCCTACACCGAAGCCCTCCCCGACTTCGTCAAACTCGCCGACAGTTTTCATGGTGTCGGCCTGCGCGCCAAATCCGTCGACCAGCTCGATGACGTCATCCGCGAAATGATCGCCCTGGACCGCACCGTCATCGCCGACATCTGCGTCGACGAAAAAGAAAACTGCTTCCCCATGATCCCCTCCGGCGCCCCGCACAACGAAATGATCCTCGGCCCGGAACACGGCACCTCGCTCCAAATCGGCGGCGCCAAATCCCTGACCGACGAAGGCCTTGCCCTGGTATAGCGCCCGACGCCACGCCAGCCGCCGACCCCTCCCCCGTCAGGATCACCGCGAATGTCCACCCCCACGCCCCATCAGCGCTCGGCGATCATCTCCGTGCTGGTCGAAAACGAAGCCGGCATCCTCGCCCGCGTCATCGGCCTCTTCACCGGCCGCGGCTACAACATCGACAGCCTCACCGTCGCCCCGGTCGACCCGGCCCGCAACCACAGCCGCATCAACATCGTCACCTCCGGCACCGACATGGTGATCGAACAGATCAAGGCCCAGCTCGACCGCCTGGTCCAGGTCTACCGCATCGCCGACCTCTCGACCCAAGGCCCGCACGTCGCCCGCGAACTCGCCCTCATCAAGATGATCAGCACCGGCCCCGACCGCGTCGAAGCGCTCCGCCTCGCCGAAGCCTTCCGCGCCCGCGTCATCGATGCCACCCTGGAAAGCCTGGTCTTCGAAATGACCGGCAACACCGAAAAACTCGACGCCTTCATCGAACTGATGCGCGGCCTCGGCCTCGCAGAAGTTTCTCGCACCGGGGTGGCCGCGATCGCCCGCGGCACCGCGACGATCTAGAAGAACAGTCTTCTTTTTGTAAACAAAAAGGAGCAAAAAAACTTCATCCATTTGCGCCCGTCATCCCGATCGAAGTGAGGGATCTACGCTTTCCTGTCTCACCACACCACCCGCGCCCAACCACTCGCCCCCAACCAAGCGGATAAAGTTTTTTTGCTTCTTTTTGTTCACAAAAAGAAGACTCCTTACCCCTTGCCTTGCCCTTTCCTGACGTCCTGCTACAGCCACCCCGCCAAGAACCTAAAGGAGACCACCCCCATGCGCGTGTACTATGACCGCGACGCCGACGTGAACCTGATCAAATCCAAGAACGTCGCCATCGTCGGCTTCGGCAGCCAGGGCCATGCCCATGCCAACAACCTCAAGGACAGCGGCTGCACCAACCTCGTCGTCGCCCTGCGCGCCGGCTCGGCCGGCATCGCCAAGGCCGAGGCCGCCGGCCACAAGGTCATGGACCCCGCTGACGCCGCCAAATGGGCCGACATGGTCATGGTCCTCACCCCCGACGAAGGCCAGGGCGACCTCTACCGCGACAAGCTGCACGCCAACATGCGCCCCGGCTCCGCGCTGGCCTTCGCCCACGGCCTGAACGTCCACTTCAACCTGCTCGACCCCCGCCCGGACATCGACGTGCTGATGATCGCCCCCAAGGGTCCCGGCCACACCGTGCGCAGCGAATACGTCCGCGGCGGCGGCGTCCCCTGCCTCATCGCCATCGACCAGAACCCCTCCGGCCAGGCCATGGATGTCGGCCTGTCCTACGCCAGCGCCATCGGCGGCGGCCGCGCGGGCATCATCGAGACTACCTTCAAGGAAGAGTGCGAAACCGACCTCTTCGGCGAACAGGTCGTGCTCTGCGGCGGCCTCGTCGAACTCATCCGCGCGGGCTATGAAACCCTGGTGGACGCCGGATACGCCCCGGAAATGGCCTATTTCGAGTGCCTGCACGAAGTGAAGCTGATCGTCGACCTGATCTATGAAGGCGGCATCGCCAACATGAACTACTCGATCTCCAACACCGCCGAATACGGCGAATACGTCACCGGCCCACGCATCATCACCGCGGAAACCAAGGCCGAAATGAAGCGCGTCCTGGAAGACATCCAAAGCGGCCGCTTCGCCCGCGACTGGATGCTGGAAAACAAGGTCAACCAGGCCAGCTTCAAAGCCACCCGCCGCCGCAACGCCGCCCACCCGATCGAGGAAGTCGGCGCCAAACTGCGCGCCATGATGCCCTGGATCGCCAAGAACGCGTTGGTGGACAAGGCAAAGAACTAAAATTCGACGGGGAAGGAGGCCTCTCGTGCGCGTGACGCAATAGGGGCCGACTTCATCCTTCGGGCATTTCGACACGTCTCTCCGCTTCCCGCCACCCGTACGCCGCGGCGGAGCCCATGTTGCAGAGCTTCCACACACCAATGCGGGTGTAGGAATTTTCGAGACCGCGACGATCTCAAACCTTGATCTGCTTGCCCGGATCTAAACTGGCACACGGCAGGGTTGTGGCCTCTCGACAAGACAGGGGGTGAGCCAACATGCTGTGCGGGTCATAATGGGAGTTGGGGCGATGTCGCGGATTTTTGGTGTTGTGCTGGCGCTGCTGCTGGCTTGGGCGCCGGCGGGGGCGCAGGAGCGGATCACGTTTGGGTTGGATTGGGTGGCTGAGGCGGAGTATGGCGGGTATTACCAGGCGATTGCGAACGGGTTTTATGCCAAGCGCGGCTTGCAGGTGACGATCCGGCAGGGTGGGCCGCAGGTGAACCACATGCAGCTGATGATGGCGGGGAACCTGGACTTCAACCTGGGCGGCGGGCGGGCGATCGAGTTCGCGGCCGAGGGGTTGCCGTACCTGGCGGTGGCGGCGGTGTTCCAGAAGGAGCTGGCGGTGCTGATCGCACATCCGAATGTGGGCAGCGACACTTTCGAATCGCTGAAGGGCAAGCCGGTGGCGATCGGGGCGGATACGCGCAACGGGTGGTGGCGGTTCCTGGCGGCGAAGTACGGCTACAGCGATGACCAGATCCGGCCCTATACCTTCAACATGGCGCCGTTCATCGCCAACAAGAACCTGGTGCAGCAGGGGTATCTCAGCTCGGAACCGTTCCTGATCCAGAAGGAATCCGGGATTGTGCCGAAGGTGATGATGCTGAGCGATGCCGGGTATCT
>CAXNGD010000080.1:0-9203 GCA_964201575.1 Acetobacterales bacterium
GGGCCTTCATCAAGGCCTCGATGCCCCCCCGTGCCGGAGGCCCTTATGGTTGAGGTCCAGGGTCTCGGACCCTGGTGGGGTCCGGGGCAAAGCCCCGGCTTTCCTTTGCTAACCCCAGGCCCCCTCGCCGCCTACCGCGCACGGGTCGCAGGTGGCGAGTTGGCCGCCGATCCGGCCCAGGAAGACGCTGCCGTACGGCTTCAGGCGTTGTGGGAGACTCTGCGCGGCTATGACCCCGTGCCGCCGGTTCCCGTGGTGAAACCGGGTTTGCTGGGCCGGCTGTTCGCCCGTAAGGCGCCGGAGCCCATGGCGGCGCCGATGGGTTTGTATCTCGTCGGCCAGGTTGGGCGCGGCAAGTCGATGCTGATGGATCTGTTCTTCGACACCGCTGAGATGCCGCGCCGCCGGCGCATTCATTTCCATCGCTTCATCCAGGAGGCGCATGCCCGCTTCCATGCCCATAAGCGCGAGCATCCGGAGATCGAGGACCCGATCCCGCCGCTGGCCGACCGCATTGCCGCCGAGGCCGCGCTGCTGTGCTTTGACGAGTTCCAGGTCCACGACATCGCCGATGCGTTGATCCTCGGCCGGCTGTTCCAGGCGTTGTTCGCCCGCGGGGTGGTGATGGTGTCCACCTCCAACACCGTGCCGGATGACCTGTTTCGCGGCCAGCCCGGCCGGGACGCCTTCCTGCCGTTCATCGCCATCCTGAAGAACCACGTGGCGGTTCATGAGCTGGACTCGGCGCGCGACTTCCGGCGCCAGCGCCTGCGCGGCATGGCCACCTGGCACGTGCCGCCGGACAGCCGCGCCGATTCGGCGCTGGACGAGGTGTTCACCGCGATGGGCGGCGGTGAGACCCCGCGCGCCATCGACCTCACCGTGATGGGCCGGGCGCTGCGCGTGCCGCTGGCCGCCGGCAAGGTGGCCCGCTTCGATTTCGAGGCGCTGTGCGGCACGGCGCTGGGCGCCGGGGACTATCTGGCGATTGCCGCGCGCTTCCACACCGTGGTGCTGGACGGGGTGCCTCGGCTGTCCCCCGACAATTTCGACAAGGCGCGGCGGTTCATTGTGCTGGTGGACACGCTGTATGACCACCGGGTGAAGATATATGCCTCCGCCGATGCCATGCCGGACCAGCTCTATATGCGCGGCGAGAACGCGGCGATGTTCGAGCGGACGGCATCGCGGCTCGAGGAGATGCGCAGCCAGGATTACCTGGACGGCGAACACCTCGGATAAGGCCGGGTATCAGTCGTGCGACGGGGCGGCGGCGATCGGGATTTCGCGGACTTCCGCCTGGCCGCCGGGCTGTTCGCCGAAGCCGGGCTGGGAGTCGCCGTCTTCGCTGTCGTTGCCGTCGCGGTTGTAGCGTTGGCCACCGTGCTGGGGCGGGGGGCCACCTTGGGCCTGGCCACCTTGGGCCTGGACGGCCTGGTTCATCGCGTTGACGATGCGGAAGTAGTGCTCGGCGTGCTGGAAGTAGCTTTCGGCCATCACCCGGTCGCCGGAGCTGGAGGCGTCGCGACCGAGCTGGAGATATTTCTCGAACAGCTGCTGGGCGGTGCCGCGGACGCGCAGGTCGGGGCCGGAGCTGTCGAAGACGTGATTGCGGTTGAGCGGGATGTTGCCGCCGCTGTGGTGCCGGATTGGAGCGCCACCACCCCCACCGCCGCCGCCGCCTCCACTGCCTCCGCCACCGCTGCGAAAGTTACGTCCCCGTGAGCGTTTCATGTTCATCGGCTTGCTACGGCACTTTCCTGTTTCCGCCGGATGCGTGATCGCGGCTGGTGGTCTGACCAGGGGGCCTGGCCGGACCGCATTGTGCATTGGGCTTCCGTGCAGCCTGTTACCCCCCTGCGACAGCAGCCGAGATGGCTGCGGCATTCGGGGGTGCAGGATCGGCCAAGAGGCCCATCCTCACCGCACTTGGGCAAGCTAGCGAAGCGCGTCGCGCCTGCCAAACGTTTTTTATGCGGCCAGGACGAGGGCACGCGGGATGCCGCCGAGGTCCGGATGCAGGCCCAGCACGCGCAACCCAGCGGCGCGGGCCAGGGCGGGGACGGTTTCGTGCTGGCCGATGCCGAGTTCGAGCACGGCCACGCCGCGCGGGGCGAGCAGGGCGGGCAAGGCGGTGGTCAGGTGGCGATAGGCGGTCAGGCCGTCGGGGCCGCCGTCGAGGGCGCTTGCGGGTTCGTGGGCCAGGACTTCTGGCATCAGGCCGGCGAGATCGGGGGTGGGGATATAGGGCGGGTTGGACACGATAAGGTCGAAGCGGGCGGAGATGGAGGCGGCCCAATCGCCGGCCAGGAAGACGGTGCGGTTGGCCAGGCCACAGGCGGCGGCATTACGGGCGGCAAGGGCGGCGGCGGACGGGGAGAGGTCGATGCCGAGGCCCCAGGCGGCGGGCAAGTCACTGAGAACGGACAATAACAGGCATCCGGTGCCGGTGCCGAGGTCCAGGATGGTGGTCGCGTCTGGTTTGGCGGCCAGGGCGGCCTGGACGAGGGTTTCGGAGTCTGCGCGGGGGATCAGGGTGTCGGGGGAGACTTCGAGATCGAGGGTCCAGAAGCCTTGGCGGCCGAGGATCAGGGCCATGGGTTCCCGCAAAGCGCGGCGGGCGACGAGGGCGGGCAGGGAGGGGGCTACGATCTGTTCGGTGCGGTCCAGCAGGGCGGAGGCGGGGCGGCCGAGGGCGTGGAGCAGGAGGATGCGGGCTTCGCGCATCGGGGCTTCGATGCCGGCGGCGTGCAGGGTGGCGGCGGTCTCGGCCAGGATTGTGGCGATGGTCATCATGGTGCTGAAGCACGGGTGCGGCCGGGTTCACCAGCCGGGGTGGGCATGCCTCCCCGGCTTGGGGCGCATGCCCCTTTGCTTGCGGGCGGCGGCGCTGGGGTCCTAGCGTCGATTGGGGTCACCGGGGAAATTCCTTGTCACACGCGCATTCGACGATTCGGGCCTGGCCGATCATGGTTGGGGCGGCGATTTTGCTGTCGTTGGCGATGGGCATCCGGCAGAGCCTCGGGCTGTTCATGCAGCCGATGACGGCGGCCGGGATCACGGTGGCGGATTTCACCTTCTCGGTGGCGGTGCAGAACGTGGTCTGGGGGCTGTCGCAGCCCTTCGTGGGGGCGCTGGCGGATCGGCTCGGGTTTCGGCGGGTGGCGATGGCGGGGTCGGGGCTGTATGCCGCGGGGATCCTGTGTGCGGTGTTTGCGACTGGTCCGCTGTGGCTGACGCTGGGGACGGGGCCGATGCTGGGCATTGCGCTGTCCTGTACGGCGGCGAGTTTGAACCTGAGCGCTGCGGCGCGGGTGGTGCCGGAGGCGCGGCGGAGCTGGGCGCTGGGGGTTGTCTCGGCGGGCGGGTCGTTGGGGGCGCTGGTTGCCGCGCCGGTGGCGCAGGGGTTGATGACGTCCGGCGGCTGGCAGGTGGCGATGCTGGCGCTGTTCGGGTTGGCGCTGTTGATGATCCCCGCCGCGTTCATGATGGGGCGGGCCGATCTGGTGCCGTTGCCGACCAAGCGCGGGGAGGCGACGAGTTTCCGCGAGGTGCTGCATGCGGCGCTGCACCGGCGGGCGTTCCTGGTGATGGCGGGGGCGTTCATGGTGTGCGGGCTGCAGCTGGTGTTCCTGACCACGCATCTGCCAACCTATCTTTCGATGTGCGGGATGGATCCGATGCTGTCGGCGCAGTCCTTGGCGGTGATCGGCGGGTTCAACATCGCGGGCGCCTATATGTGGGGGTGGCTGGGGGGGATCTATCCGAAGCATGTGATGCTGGGGCTGCTGTATCTGCTGCGCAGCGTGGCGATTGCGGTGTTCTTCTTCTTTCCGCCGAGTCCGGCCACGACCCTGGCGTTTGCGGCGGTGATGGGGATGCTGTGGATGGGGGTTTCGCCGCTGACGGCGGGGCTGGTGGCGCAGATGTTCGGGCTTCGGTACATGGCGACGGTGACGAGCCTGGCGTTTTTGAGCCATCAGGTTGGCAGTTTCTTTGGCGCGTGGGGCGGCGGGCTGATCCTGGAGATGCTGGGCAGCTATGACCGGGCGTGGCAGATCGGGGTGCTGATCGGGATCATCGCGGGGACGGTGCAGATCCTGTTCGGCGGCGAGCAGAAGCCGAAGTCGAAGCCGGCGATGGCGTAATAATCTTATATCGCAACAAATAGGCCATGGTTGGGCGACACTTCCGGGAGCGTTTTCCGGCGGAATCCTGGCATGGGCGGGTCACGGCTGCGGCGCGGGTGGCGCGCGGGGGCGTGGCTGTGCGGGGGTTTGATCCGGCCGGGGGCAGTTCGGCGGGCGAACGGAGTCCGGGTGCGCGAAGGTGCGAGCGCACGGGCGGGACTCCGGGCGCGGGGCCGTGCCGGGGCGCGGGACGGATTGCGGGTGTTCGGGCGGGGCTGGCGGGGGGTTCGGGTGCGGGGTGTGGTTTGCGGCGGGGGGGAGTTGGCCGGTTTGCCAGAGCCGGACGAGGTCTTCGAGGCGGGCGAGGATGCGCGCGAGGCAGGCCATGATGAGGGCGTGAATCCGCCGCGGCCGCCGCCCCTGGGGGGCGGCGGACGTTGATTGGCGCAGGCTGGCGAGACGATCCGCCAGGCAGGGTTGGTTATCAGCCATGCCCCATATTAACTAACTGTCTCCATGATGGCAAGAGTTTCCTGAGGCTGTTTGGTAAAATTTTTCATATCGTTAAGCCCCTGATTTCGCGACGTTTCGAACGCTGATCGCCTGGCCCACCGCCATGGATAAAGTTTTTTTGCTTCTTTTTGTTCACAAAAAAAAGACTCCCTTACCCCCCTTCCCAGGCGTGTAATCTTAACGCGGCGCCAAGGTCATCCCTGCTAGGGTGGGATGTCAGGGATTGGGAAACGGCTCATGACGATTGCTTTGGTGCTCCTGTTGCTGGTCGTCGGGTTTTTCGTGGCGGTGTATGTCCACGACACTCGGCAGACGCAGAAGACGATTCTGCGCAATTTCCCGGTGATCGGGCATATGCGGTATTTCTCCGAGAGTTTCGGCGAGTACATGCGGCAGTACCAGTATCTGCCGGACTGGGTTGAGCGGCCGTTCAACCGCTTGGAGCGGGCGTGGATCTATCGCACCGCCAAGGGCATCTCGAACCTGGTCAGTTTCGGCAGCGAGACGTCGCCGGCGTTTGCATTCCGGCCGGCGGCATTTCCGATCCTGGACGAGGAGCGCGCGGATTGGGCGAGCAAGCGGATCGGGGTGACCGAGGGCGAGGGGGCGTGCCGCGAGCCGTATGACCCGCCGAGTTTCTTCAATATCTCGGGCATGAGCTATGGCGCGCTGAGCCATGCGGCGGTCACCGCCTTGTCGCGCGGGGCGAAGATGGGCGGGGTGTGGCTGGCCACCGGCGAAGGCGGACTGGCGCAGTACCATCTGGAGGGCGGTTGCGATGTTGTGATGCAGATCGGCACGGCGAAGTATGGGGTGCGCGACGAGCACGGCAATCTGAGCGAGGCGCGGCTGAAGGAGATTGCGGCGCATCCGCAGGTGCGGATGTTCGAGGTGAAGCTGGCGCAGGGAGCCAAGCCGGGCAAGGGCGGGATTCTGCCGGCGGCGAAGGTGACCAAGGAGATCGCGGCGATTCGCGGGATTCCCGAGGGGCAGGCGAGCATCAGCCCGAACCGGCATCTGGATATTTCCAACGTGGCCGAGCTGGGGGCGTTCGTGGCGCGGGTGCGGCGGGTGACGGGCAAGCCGGTGGGGGTGAAGTTCGTGGTGGGGCAGGTGGCGTTTTTGGATGAGTGGTTCGCCGATTGCGTGGCCCATCCGGCGCATTGCCCGGATTACATCCAGGTGGATGGCGGCGAGGGGGGCACGGGGGCGGCGCCGGCGCCGCTGGCGGATTATGTCGGGTTGCCGATCACCCAGGCCTTGCCGTTGGTCACCGCGGCGCGGTCGCGGCATGGGTTGGACAAGCGCATCCGCATTCTGGCGGCCGGCAAGCTGGTGACGCCGGACAAGGTGGCGTGGGCGTTGTGCATGGGGGCGGATTTCGTTTCGTCGGCGCGCGGGTTCATGTTCGCGCTGGGGTGCATCCAGGCGATGAAATGCGGCAGCGGGCATTGTCCGACCGGGGTGACGTCATCCGATCCGCGGCTGATCCGCGGGCTGGACCCGACGGACAAGGCGGTGCGGGTGATGCATTACGCGCAGCGGGTGCGCGAGGAGGTTGAGATCATCGCGCATTCCTGCGGGCTGCCGGATGCCGGGCATTTCGCGCCGGAGCATGTGACGGATATCGAGCGCGGGGTGGGCGGGTTCCGGAATCTGGGGGGGTAGGTTTACGAAGGACGGCAAGGCTGGTTTCCGCCCGGACCCGCGTCGTCAGCAGCAAGAAAGCAAGCATTCACAAAGAGGCAGAGAGGCAGAGAGGAGCGAGCAGGAAGCTTCTTCTCTCTGCCTCTCTGCCTCTTTGTGAATTTTTCTTCCTTCCTTGCGATGCCGATCGCGCCACGTACGCCAAATGCGGTCACCCTGGGTCCAGGGGCAGAGCCCCCGGCCTTGCCTTGCTTCGATCAGTCGAAACAACCGCGCGCTGACGTCGGGATCGGCCTATTCCTCCGCCGCGAGACGCGCGGCCTGGTCCTCGGCGGTCAGGGCGTCGATGAACTGGTCCAGGTCGCCCTGCATCACCCGATCGATCTTGTAGAGCGTCATCTCGATGCGGTGGTCGCTGACGCGGCCTTGGGGGAAGTTGTAGGTGCGGATGCGTTCGCTGCGGTCGCCGGTGCCGACCTGGCTCTTGCGGTCGGCCGAGCGGGCGGCGTGCAGGCTGAGGCGCTGGGCCTCGTAGATGCGGGCGCGCAGGATCTTCATCGCCTTGGCCTTGTTCTTGTGCTGGCTCTTCTCCTCCTGCATCGCCACCACGGTGTTGGTGGGGATGTGGGTGATGCGCACGGCACTTTCGGTCTTGTTGACGTGCTGGCCGCCGGCACCGGAGGCGCGGTAGACGTCGATGCGCAAATCCTCCTCGTTGATCTGGACGTCGATCTCCTCAGCCTCGGGCAGGACGGCGACGGTGACGGTGGAGGTGTGGATGCGGCCCTGGCTCTCGGTGGCGGGCACGCGCTGGACCCGGTGGACGCCGGATTCGTATTTGAGGCGGGCGAAGACGGATTTGCCGGTGATCTCGGCGGTGGCGGACTTGATGCCGCCGAGGCCGCTATCGTCGAAATCCATCACCTCGAAGCGCCAGAAGCGGGTGGCGGCGTATTTCTGGTACATGGCGAAGAGCTCGGCGGCGAAGAGGCCGGCTTCGTCGCCGCCGGCGGCGGGGCGGATTTCGAGGATGGCTGAGCGGTCATCGGCCTCGTCGCGGGGGAGGAGGGCGATGCGGATTTCGTGTTCCAGGGCGGGGATGCGGTCCTTGAGGTCGAACAGCTCGGCCTCGGCGAGTTCCTTCATGTCGGGGTCTTCGAGCATCGCGGCGGCCTCGTCGCGGGCCTGTTCGGCCTGGCGCAGGTGGTCGACGCGGGCGACGACGGGCTCGATCTCGGAGAGTTCCTTGGAGGCGCGGGTGAAGGCGTCGCCGGAGATGCCCTCGTTGAGCAGGGCGCGCAGCTCCTCGGCGCGGGCGACGATGCGGTCTAGCTTGAGGGCGAGGGACATGGCGGTGATCCAAAGGAAGGAAGACTGGGCTCCGCCCAGACCCGCCAGGGGGCCAAGCCCCCTGGACCCATAAAATATAAGGTCCAGGGGCTTGGCCCCTGGTGGGGTCCAGGGGCAAAGCCCCTGGCCTTACTTGCTATCGCAGCTTGGCCGCAAGCTTGGCGAGTGCAACCTCCACCTGATCCCCGGTGCCGAGGTTCTTCACCTGTGCCACGCCGCGCGCGGCCTCGGCTTCGCCGATTATCACCGCGGTGTGGGCGCCGGTCTTGTTGGCGCGCTCCATGCGGCGCTTGAGGTTGCCGCGATAGGCCATCTCGGCGCGGATGCCGGCGGTGCGCAGGGCCTGGACGATGTCCAGTGCGGCCCCTTCCTGGGCTTCGCTGGCGGGGATGACGGCGACGCCGGCGGGGGCGGCCGGCGGCTGGGCGAGCAGCATGGAGAGACGCTCGACGCCGGCGGCCCAGCCGACGCAGGGAGTGTGCGGGCCGCCCATCTCCTCGACCAGCCCGTCATAGCGCCCGCCGCCGAGCACCGTGCCCTGGGCGCCGAGCTGGGAGGTGACGAATTCGAAGGCGGTGTGGCTGTAGTAGTCCAGGCCGCGGACGATGCGGGGGTTCTCGACGACCGGGACGCCGATGCGGGCGAGGTGTTCGCGCAGCTTGGCGTAGAACGCGGCGGAGTGTTCGTTGAGGTAGGGGTGGATGGTGGGGGCGTCGGCGACGATGGCGCGGTCGCCGGGGTCCTTGCTGTCGACCACGCGCAGGGGATTGCGCTCCAGGCGGTTGCGGCTGTCCTCGGAGAGCTTGTCCTTGTAGGCGGAGAAGTATTCGATGAGCGCGGTGCGGTAGGCGGCGCGGCTGGCCGGATCCCCTAGGGTGTTCAGCTCCAGCACCACGTCCTGGGCCACGCCGAGGGCCTTCAGGATGGCCCAGCCGCAGGCGATGACCTCAGCATCGGCGAGCGGCTCGGCGCTGCCGAGGACCTCGACGTCGATCTGGTGGAACTGGCGGTAGCGGCCCTTTTGCGGGCGCTCGTAGCGGAACATCGGCCCGGCGTAGAACACCTTCTGCGGCAGGGACTGGGTCAGGCCGTTGGTGACCAGGGCGCGGCAGACGCCGGCAGTGGCTTCGGGGCGCAGGGTGAGGCTTTCGCCGCCGCGGTCGGTGAAGGAGTACATCTCCTTCATGACGACGTCCGAGGTGTCGCCGAGGCCGCGGGCGAAGACGGCGGTTTCCTCGAAAATCGGGGTGGACCACTCGTCGAAGCCGTAGGTTGCAGCGACCTGGCGGGCGGTCTCGATGACGTGGAAATGGCGGCGCGCGGCTTCGCCGATCAGGTCGTGGGTGCCCCTTACGGGTTGGACCTTGGTGCGGGATTCGGTCACGCTTTTGGGTATCCTTGAAAGGGAAGAAAGCTGTTCTTTTTTGAAAAAAAGAACCAAAAAACTTGGCTCTGTTCTCACTCTCTATGCATGGGCTATTCCGGCCTGATTATGCCCGAGAGCTGCGCTGAGACAGGCTCGGCTGTTGGGGTTTGGGTTGAGTGTGGCGAGGTGGAACCAGT
>CAXNGD010000081.1:0-9171 GCA_964201575.1 Acetobacterales bacterium
GACGGCCGAGGCCCAGTGGCTCAACCCCTCGCGCCTGTTCGGCGGAACCCCGGTCAAGGAACAGCCGCGCAAGCCGCTCGAAGCTGCCCGCAGCGCCAAGTACGACCCCGGCCGCGCCATCTCCGCGGAGACCGACGCCACCACCTACAACAACTACTACGAATTCGGCATGTCCAAGAACATCGTCGCCGCGGCCCAGGCCCTGGTCACCGAGCCCTGGACCATCAAGATCGAAGGCATGGTCGCCAACCCCCGCACCGTCGGCCTCGAAGACCTGCTCAAACAGGTCAAGCTGGAAGAGCGCGTCTACCGCTTCCGCTGCGTCGAGGCCTGGGCCATGACCGTCCCCTGGGTCGGCTTCGCCATCTCCGACCTGCTGCGCATCGCCGAGCCCCAGGCCGGCGCCAAATACGTCGTCTTCAAGACGATCGCCGATGAAAAGACCATGCCGGGCATCAAGGAAAGCTTCTACCCATACCCCTACACCGAAGGCCTCACCATGGCCGAAGCCGCCAACGAACTCGCCTTCCTCGCCGTCGGCATGTTCGGCAAAACCCTCCCGCCGCAGAACGGCGCCCCCATCCGCCTGGTCGCCCCATGGAAATTCGGCTTCAAGGGCGCCAAGTCGATCGTCTCCATCGCCTTCACCGACAAGCGTCCGGTTACCTTCTGGGAAGCCCTGCAAAAAGAAGAATACGGCTTCTGGGCCAACGTGAACCCTGCCGTGCCGCATCCACGCTGGAGCCAGGCCCGCGAACGCCTCCTCGGCTCCGGCGACATGGTCCCCACCCAGATCTGGAACGGGTACGGCGAATTCGTCGCGGACATGTATAAGGGGCTGGAGAAAACGGAGCGCCTGTTCGCTTGAGTCCATTCGCCTCCCCGTCCGTGCGAATTCTCTCGGTGCTGGCCGCAGCCGCACTGGTGCTTGCCTTTACCCTGGCGCTGACCATGACCCCCGGCACCACCCTGGCCCAGCTCATCACCCGCTGGAGCCCGGGCGGCGTCGCGGGGCTCGAAAGCTTCAGCCAACGCAACCTGCCGGACTGGACATGGTCGCGCGTCATGGCGCCCATGCTGATGCGGCCCTGCTGGCTGATGCCCGTCGACTTCGCCCTCATCTTCGCCGGCATCGCCGCCACCATCGCCATCCGCCGTGCCCGCCCGGCCGAGCGGAAGCGAGGCTAAGCAAGCGCTTCTTTTTGAAAAAAGAAGCAAAAACTTTCATTCACTAAGAATCTTCTCTCCCCTCGCGCTTGGGCGGGGGGGGTGAGCCGCGAAGCGGATCGACGAGGGGGGCTCTTCGACCCAAATCGCGATGCAGCCAAAGATCCCCCTTGCACCGCACTCGCCGCCCGGTGTATAGAACATATCATGAACAACCCTGCATCACGCCCCCCGGCCGAGACGCCGGCCCATAGGGCCGCGGCGCTGGCCGCCCGCATCGATGCGATCCTCGCCGCCCTCCTGCTCGTCATCGGCGCCCACCAGCACCTGCTCGGCCGCTTCGCCCTTCCGGTCTGGACCCGCATCAGCCGCATGCGCCGCCGCTTCGCCCGCCTGCTCGCCCGTCCCCTCGCCGAATCCCGCCCCGATCCCGTCCTCGACTCCAATCCCGCCCGCCACCACCGCGCCCCCACGCCCTACATCCCGCGCCGCCACGCCTGGCTGGTCCACATCATCGGCTACCGGGCCGCCGCCTACATGTCCCACCTCGAACACCTGTTCCGCGATCCAGAGACCCAGGCCATCCTGGCCGCCGCCTCGCAGAACTGGACCCGCGCCGTCGGCCGCCCCCTGCGTCCGCTCTGCCGCCTCCTCGGCGTCACCCCGCCACCGGTCTTTCAGCCCCCAAATGCCCCCGCGCCCAAGCCACCGCGCGCCGCCAAAGTCCCGCCGCCGCCACTCCCGACACTCCCGCCCAGGCCCTCGCAACCAGCCATGGACGGCGTACACCTGCCAACCGGCCTCAATTTCATTTTTCGCACCCTCTAGCGCGCCGCCGCCGCACGGCCTATATATTACGATATCGAAACAATAATCGCCAGCCAAAGCCGGGGAGCCAAAGCTCCCCAGCCCCGCCTACTGCGCCGCCATCACCGAAGGCTTCGGCACCAGATGCGCCGTCCGCGGCTTCACCTCCTCGGCAATCAACCGCAGCGAGTTCTCCCAGGCCTTCGGGTTCTCGACATAGTCAAACCCGAACACCAGCAACTGCCCAAACCCGCCGACATCGTTGTAGACCGCCTCGATCTTCCGCGCGACCGTCTCCGGCGAGCCGATCAGCCAGTTATGCTGCGCGCAATACTCCACCGTGACATCGCTATCCGGAACATCCGGATGGTGCTTGAGGAAATCCTTGAACCCGAACTGCGACAACAGCGGCAGGAAATACTCCCGCATCATCCGTCCCATCGGCCCCTCGACCGCCAGCTTCCACGCCTCTTCATCGGTATCCGCGACAAAGATCTCCCGCACCAGCCGCCAGTCCCGCCGATCCGGAATCCGCCCCGACCGCTTCGCCCCTTCCTCCACCGACTCCCAATGGCTCTTCACATAGCCCGGGTTGAGGTTGAGGCTCATCGGAATATACCCGTGCTCGCCGGCCATCTTCAGCGTGTCGGAATTCTTCGACAGCCCGGCCACCCCGATCGGCGGATGCGGCTGCTGCAACGGCACGATATGCGGCTTGAGGAAGCCGAACATCATCTCCGGCTTGTTGACCGTCCAGTGCTTGCCCTTGTGCTCCCAGGGCGCCGGCTGGGTCCACAGCTTGAGGATGATCTCCAAAGCCTCGCGGGTCATCTCCCGGTTGGCCCCGCTCATCCCGTCCACATTGAACATCGCCCAGTCGCTCGGCAGCCCCGATGCGGCGATGCCGAAATTCAACCGCCCGCCGGACATGTGGTCCAGCATCGCCACCCGGTTGGCCAGTTCGGCCGGGTGATGATACGGCAACAGGAACCCGCCGGGCCCAATCCGGATGCGCTTGGTCTGCAACAATGCCTGGGCAATCAACAGATCAGGCGCCGGATGCGGCTCCCACGGCGCGGTATGGTGCTCGCCGATCCAGATCTCCGAGAACCCCATCTCGTCGAGCCATCGAAACGTCTGCAAGTCCCAGTCATGCCCGTCCTTCAGGCTCCGCTCAGGCGGATGCGACGGCATGGTGAAATAACCGAATTCCATGGTGTGTCCCCCTCGTTCAACGGGCTCTCCGGCCCAAAACGAGCCTACGCCAGGCTCACCCCACCACGCCACCAAAAGTACGATAAGGCAACGAACGCCTCGTCAGCGCGCCGTCGAGGCGTCCTTCTGGAACAGGCTGAGATCCGCATCGAACACGAAATCCCAATAGACCATGGCGCACCCCAATCCCGACGGCAGGGTGCGATGGTGGTTGCCGGCGTATTCCAACACCCGCTTTGCCACCGCCGCCGCCAGGACGGGATCCTCCTTGCCAGCGTCCGTCTGCAACACCTGGATGCGCAGGATCCGCTGCTCCAGCGCCCGGCACTGGCCCGGGACATCCTCAAGCTGCGGCGGCGCAAACCAGACGGCCACGGCCAGCAGCAACAACGTCACAATGGTCCGGCGCATCTTGCCCTCCACGGACCACGCTACGCCCGGGACATCAGCGTCCGCAACACCTCGCCGACATCGGGGTCCAAATACATCTTCCACCAGCCGACCACACACCCCGCCCCCGGCGGCACCTGGGGAAACCGTTCCCGGATCATCGCCTCCGCCATCGTGCCACTGTTCGCACCCAGCATCTCCGCCATCATCGCCCGGGCGCGGGCCAGGCGAGGATCGGCCGCCATCGCCGCCGGCAACCGGGCCACCTCTTCATCCAGCACGACCAGGGTCCGTTGCTGCAAGGCGGGGCAGGGGCCGTCGACCTGCTCGATCAGCTGCGGCCCGAACCACCCCCCGCCCACCAGCAGCCCAAGCAACACCAGGAGCCGCATGCGATCAGAGAGCCAAAATCCGGCGTGCGATCGCAATCACCCGGATCGCTTCGCTCCAAAGCTGATACGGCCCCAACCCATCAACCGGCACCCAGGCCAGCTCGGACACATCATCGGCGGCCACGGCCTCGTCGCCCTGCCACACGGCGGCGAAGTCGATGATGGTGTAGTGATACCGAACCCGGCCATCGGCATCGCGGTGAATGGAATCAACATTGGCGGCCAGGTGAACCTCGCCCAGCCGCAGCCCACATTCCTCCTGGATCTCGCGCCGGGCCCCGTCCGCCGCGGTCTCCCCGAGATCCTGCGCCCCTCCAGGCAACGCCCAGGAGCCGATGTTCGGTGCCTTGCCCCGGCGCACCAACAGCACGTCCGGCAGGTTGCCCGTGCCCGGACGCAACACCACCACCCCAAGCCCGACAATCGGCCGGGCAGGGTATTCGCGGCTCACTCGCTTTCCTTTTTCTCCGGCTCTGGCTTCTCCGGCTCGTCGGACTTCAGCTCGTCGAGCGTGGGCACAAAGGTTTTTTCCTTCCACGAGCCAAGCTGATAGGCCCAGCCGGCCACTAGCGTGTTCATGGCGTCAGCCTTGGCCTTCGCCTCGCCTTCGCCGCCCGCCTGGAACTGGGCCCAGACATTGACGTCGTCCCGATACACCGTGACCGTCACCGTCATCCCGTCGGTCAGCGTATAGATGGCGCTGCCCATCTTCTGGCCCGGCTGCTCCGCCGCCGTTTTCACATCCGTCAGCGTCAGCGAGTCCAAGCCGCGGAACACCTCCTCCACCCGGTACTCGTCCAGCTTCGGATGCTCGGCCGGCGATTTCAGCACCAGCTTCTCGCCGTCGCGGCCGAATTCCAGGATCCCTTCGCTGCGCGTCGAAACCACCGAGGCGACCTGGTCCCTGCGGATATTGCTGATCTCGCGCTCGAACCAGAGCTGCGGATCGGCATCCACCGGAAGCCGCCCCTCGGCCAGCCACGACTGGGCCTCGCCGACGCGCCGGATATAGATGCTCTCCGGCACATTGCCCGCGGTGCGGACCCGCCGGTGCCCCACGATCAATTCGGCGATCACGCTGTCATTGGGCCCGAGAACCCGCAGCAGATTGGCCGTGGTCACGGCCTTGGAGGGATCGCCCACGCCAAGCCGGTCATACTGCTCGGGGTCCGAGGTCCGAGCCTCGGTCACCCGCAGCTCGGTCAAGCCGGTGAGCAATTCGCGCAGCCGGTCCTGTTGCGCTCGATAGCCGCCGCGATCGGCAATGCCCCAGATGCCGTCCTTGCGCACCAGGGTCATGGTATGCCCCTTGGTGGTGATGGTCAGCCGCTCGGCAGCCTGCAGCTTGCCAGCCAGGCCCGGGAACACCAGCGTGCCGGCGGCGATGGATTTCTGCCCGCCACCCGTGGACGGCGGGCCGAACTGCCATCCGGCAAACAACGCGATGATACCGACGGCAGCAAGGATCAGGGTGTTTCGAAGGTTGCGGCTCATCTCAATGCCCCCATCACGCCCGTGCCCGGGCGCGGCGTTGCCGGCGTGCGATTCCGAGGACAATGGCGATCACCGCCAACACGGCTGGCACCAGGACGATGTTGAACATCCGCAGCTGGTTCTCCAGCGAGCGGATGTCGCGCCGCAGTTCAAGCTGAACGTTACGCAGCTTGCCCCTGGTGTCGGTGATGTCGCGGCGCAGGGCATCGATGGTCTCACGCTGCTGCTCCGAGATCACTGCATTGGCCGCCTGGGTCCCGCGTCCGGTGCGCAGCTCGGTCAGCTTCTTCTGTGTCTCATCCAGGTGCTTGGTCAGCTCCTGCTCGGTCTGGCGGAAGCGCGCCTCGGCGGTGCGCTGCATGTTCTCCACCAGGTCGAATGGCCGCAGCGAGGTGCCGCGTGAGCGCAGCCCGATCAGCGCGTCACCGCCGGCCAGGGTGCCGATCAGGTTGGCGATGAACGGCCCGTTGTCGCTGAACGGCGTTGCCTCCTGCTGGCCGAAGAATTCTTGCACCCGGACCCAATAGCGGTCGGCCAGGATGTCGCTGTCGGCGACCACCACCATGTTGGCGGTGCCGTCGGTCTTGGCCTTGTGCTCGGCGAGCGTGACCTTTTCCTTCGCCACACCGGGCTGCTCGGGCGGCGGCGGCGGCGCTTCCTTGAAGGCGGAGACCAGTTCGCCGCGGATACGGGCGGCGAGCACCCGGCGCTGCCCGTCCGGCTTGAACTCGGCCAGAATGCGGCTGGGATCGGGGAAGCTCTTGACCTTGTCGAGCGCCACCACGCCGGACAGCTCCGAGGTGGTCAGCAGCGGGGTGAACTCGATGCTGGCGCCGTCCTTCTTCGACAGCGACCCGGCCGAGGCCACCGTCACCTGGGTCAGCTCGGCGGTGGCGGGATCGTTGGTGTTCAGCCCGTCGCGGAGGTTGAACCAGGCGACATAATCCACCGCCTGGGCCCCGCCGCCGCCCGAGCCGCGGACGCGCCAGGCGCCCTTGAGGTCGGCGCTGATCTGGCTGGCGTCAAAGCCGATGCCCCAGGCGTCGAACAGGGTGGCCAGGTTGCTGCCGGTGTCGCTCGGCGGCTGGCCGGTCTGCGGGTTCGGGTTGGCGGCCTGGGCCTCGCTATGCGGATCCACCAGGGCCATCAGCCGCCCGCCGCGCATGACGAACTGGTCGATGGCATAAAGCGTGTTGGGCGACAGGGCCTGGGCATGGGCCACCACCAGCACCTGGATTTCCGCATCGATCACCTGGGCATCGACGGGCACGTTGCGCACGCCAAAAGCCTGGCGCAGCTGGATGGCGGAGACCCAGGGCTGACCGGCCGAGCGGTTCTGCGTCATCATCATCGCGCGGGGATCGCCTTCCAGCGGGAGGGACGACATGAGGCCGATCAGCGGGCGCTTCGGGCTGGACAACTCATAGACCAGCCTTGTGAGGTCGAACTCGAGGAAGCGCTCGCGCTCCGGCTGGAAGAACGCCACCGTCCGTTCGTCATCCAGCAGGTTGGAGCCGGCGAGGCCGAAATAGACCTGTTCGCCCGACTGGTCGATCGGCACGCCCTGGAGACCATAGGCCACCGCGCGGTCCTCGGTCTGGCTGAACGGCTCGGGGTCATAGAATTCCAGGCGGACCTTGCCGCCCGAGGCGCTGGCGTATTCGCGCAGCATCTCGCTGATGCGGTCGGAATACGCCCCGTACATCGGGATGCGGCTGCCGAGCGTACGCGAATAGTAGAAGCGCAGGGTGATGGTGTCCTTGAGCTCGGCCAGGATTTTCCGCGTCCCCGGTGCCAGCGTGTAGAGCCGCTGCTGGGTCAGGTCGAGTTTGACCTGGGCAAGCCGGTATTCGGCGACGAGATTGACACCGACCAGGATGGCCAGCACGGCCACCACGCCGATGACAGAGGTCCAGAGACGGCGCATGTGCTCAGTCCGCCTTGCGATGTTCGACGATGACGGTGTTCAGGTAGAGCCAGAACCCGATGAAGCTGGCGAAGTAGATCAGGTCGCGCAGGGACACCACGCCGCGGGTGAAGCCCTGGAAGCGCTCGGCCACTGACAGGCGGCGCGCCACCTCGGCCAGCGTCGGCACGGTCTTGGACAGGAAGTCCGTCACCAGCGGATACGAGGCGACAGCAAACAGGAAGCACACGGCCACGGCCAGCACGAAGGCGATCACCTGGTTCTTGGTCGCCGCCGACAGGGCGGAGCCGACCGACAGGAAGGCGCCGGCCACCAGCAGGGCGCCGAGATAGCCCGTAGCGATCACGCCGTTATCGGGCTTGCCCAGCATGTTCACCGTCAGGATGAACGGGAAGGTCAGGGCGAGTGCGATGGCACAGAATGCCCATGCCGCCAGGAATTTTCCGACCACCGCCTGGCCCTGGGTGATCGGCAGGGTCAGCAGCAATTCGATCGTGCCGAGCCGGCGTTCCTCGGCCCAGAGCCGCATGGTGATGGCCGGCACCAGCAACAGGAACACCCAGGGGATGAAGTTGAAGAACGGGGCGAGGTCGGCCTGGTTGCGGTCGAAGAAATTGCCCAGGTTGAAGGTCAGCACGCCCTGGAGCGCCAGGAAGATCACGATGAAGACGACGGCGACGGGGGTGGCGAAATAGCCGCCGAGTTCGCGCCGGGCGACGATCAATGTGTTGCGCATGTCAGGCGGCCTTCGGCGCGGGAAGGGTGAGGGCGCGGAACACATCGTCCAGCTTGCCCGAGGGATGCAGCTTTTCCAGCTCGGCGGGCGTGGCGTCGGCGACAATGCGGCCATTGGCGATGACGATGGCGCGCGAACAGACGGCGCCGACCTCCTCCAGGATATGGGTGGAGATGACGATCGCCTTTTCTGGCGCCATCTGCTGGATCAGGGCGCGCACCTCGTGCTTCTGGTTGGGGTCCAGCCCGTCCGTCGGCTCGTCCAGCACCAGCACCGGCGGATCATGCAACAGCGCCTGGGCCAGGCCGACGCGGCGCTTGAAGCCCTTGGACAGCGTCTCCACCGGCTGCATCCGCACGCCGGCCAGGGTGGTCAGCTCGATGGCGCGGGCGATCCGTCGCTCGGCCTCGCGCCCGCCGTAGCCGCGAATGGCGGCGACGAAGGCCAGAAACGCCTCGACGGTCATCTCGGGATAGGTCGGCGCCCCTTCGGGCAGGAAGCCCAGGGTGCGGCGGGCGGCCACGCTGTCGGTCTGGACATCATGGCCACAGATGCGCGCGGTGCCGGCGGTCGGGTTCATGAACCCGGCCAGCATGCGCATGGTGGTGGATTTGCCGGCACCGTTCGGGCCGAGAAACCCCAGCACCTCGCCGCGGGCGACGGTGAAGCTGACCTGGTCGACGGCGGTGAAGGCCCCGAAGCGCTTGGTCAGCCCCTCGATCTCGATCAGCGGGGCGCTTGTGTCGGCTGGCACCATGGTTCCCCAGAAATGTGTCGCTGCCGGGCGGAGATAGCGCAACGCGGCGGCAATGCAAGCGGGGGCGGCGTGCGAGGGCATGGATTCCGCGTGGCCGTTGCGCCAGGAGATGGCGGTAGGGAAGTCTTGATATTGCTGCGCTAGCAGCCTGTCGGACTTAACGCGACGCGGAAGCAGTCGGTAGAATTGTTGCATCGCTTCGCCGTTTTTGCTGTTTGGATATCTGCTGGATGGGCAATTTCCGTCTGATTGACCGCGAGACCGGCTTTCTGATGCCACCATCGGT
>CAXNGD010000082.1:0-9160 GCA_964201575.1 Acetobacterales bacterium
CGCCCCGCCACCGCACAGGACGCCGCCGCACTGGGCCAGGTCCATGTCCAGGCCTGGCGCGAAACCTACCCCGGCATCGTGCCCGCCAACGTGCTCGCCGCCCTCGCCCCGCTGGAGCGCGCGACAATGTGGCGGCGCGTGATCGCCACCGGCCAGATTGTCCTACTCGCCCATGACGACGCTGGCACGCTGCTCGGCTTCGCCAATGCCGGGCCCCAGCGCGAGCCGGACGTGCTGCCCCAGGCCGCCGAGATCAACGCCATCTACCTGCTCCAGGCGGCCAAGCGCCAAGGCTTTGGCCGGGCGCTGATGCGCGCTACCGCCCAGGCCCTGCTGGCACGCCGGCTCGGCTCGGCCAGCCTGTGGGTGCTCGACGGCAACACCGCCGCCGACCGCTTCTACACCGCCCTCGGCGGCCGCATGGCCCTGCGCCGCGCCTTTCCGGAACCGGCCGAGTGGCCCGGCCACGAAACCGCCTATGCCTGGGACGACCTCACCCCGCTGGCCGGCTGAAACGCCTCCCGGCCATTGGCCGGCCTAAACGCCCCCCGGCCATGCCGATACGCCGCGTGCGACCACCGTCCCCAGCTCCTATGCTGCGCGCTCCCCCTGCCCGGACCCGCCATGGCGCTCTCTCCCGCCGCCATCCAGCGCGGCCTGTTCCTCTTCCTGTGCGTCGTCTGGGGCACGAACTGGCTCGCCATGAAGGCCGGCACTGCCGAGGTGCCGCCCGGCCTGTATTCGGGCCTGCGCTGGACCGTCGCCGGCACCGTCCTGCTGATCTTCCTCGCCCTGCGCGGCGACCCCGTCCGGGTCCCCCCGCGCCTGTGGGGCCGCATCATCTGGGTCTCGGTGATGATGATCCCGCTGAATGCGGTGATCATGCTCTACGGTCTCCGCCACATCAGCAGCGGCCTGGCCGCCGTGCTGAACTCGGCCCTCACGCCCATCGCCATGGTCGGTTTCGCCGCCATGCTCGGCCAGGAACGCTTCAGCCGTCGCCACCTCGCAGCCCTCGCCGTCGGCGTCCTCGGCGTGCTGGTGCTCTACGGCCCCAAGGCGGCACTCGGCGACCTCGACACGCTGGAAATCCTCGGCGCCACCGGCGTTGTCCTCGGCAACCTCTTCTATTGCTACGCCTCGGTCTCCGCCCGCCCGCTGATGCGCAGCCTGCCGCCGGTCCATCTGGTGGCGATCACCAACTTCATCGGCGGCGTGGTGCTGCTGGTCTTCGCCTTGGCTTTCGAGCCCGGCGCATGGCGGGCCGCGCGGCTGGACTGGGGCGTCCTCGCCTGGGGCACCTGGCTCTATCTGCTGCTGCCGGCCTCGCTCGGCGCAACCATCATCTATTTCCGCCTGATGCGCGACTGGGGCGCCGGCCGCGTCGGAACCTACGCCTTCATCTCCCCGGTCATCGCCGTCCTGCTCGGCGTAGCCGTGGCCGACGAACGCGTGGGCCTCGTCGACGCGTTCGGCATGGCGCTCATGCTCGGCGCCGCCGGTCTGGCCCTGTACCGCCCCAAGCCCGCGGCCTGAGCAAAGCGATCAGGCGATCGCCGGCTTCGCGCCCACGGGGTCCAGCCTGTAGCCGCCGCCCTCGGTGATCAACAGCCGCGAATTGGCCGGATCCGGCTCGATCTTCTGCCGCAGCCGATAGATATGCGTCTCCAGCGTGTGCGTCGTCACCGAGGCGTTGTAGCCCCAGACCTCGTTCAACAGGATCTGCCGCGCCACCGGACGGCTGCCTGCGCGATAGAGGAACTTCAGGATCGCCGCCTCTTTCTCGGTCAGCCGGATCTTGCGGTTGCGGGCGGGATCCTGCAGCAGCTTCGCCGCCGGGCGAAAAGTATAGGGCCCGATCGTGAAGACCGCGTCCTCGCTGTTCTCGAAGGTGCGCAACTGTGCCCGCAGCCGCGCCAGCAACTCGGCCAGGCGGAACGGCTTGGCGATATAGTCATTCGCCCCGGCATCCAGCCCGCGCACGATGTCGGCCTCGTCGTCCGAGCCGGTCAGCATGATGATCGGCACCTTCACGCCCTGCCGCCTTAGCCGCGCGCACAGGTCGCGCCCGTCGCCATCCGGCAGCCCGACATCCAGGATCAGCGCGTCATAGCGTTCGTTGCCGGATACCAGCCGCGCCTCCGCCTCGCCGGCCGTCGCGGCCTCGTGGGCAGTGAACTCGCCGTCAAAGGCCAGCTGTTCCATCAGAATTTCCCGCAGCGCCTGGTCGTCATCAACGATCAGGATGGGCCGCTCGCCCGCCATGCATCCGCTCCTTCTACCCGCTCAGGCTACCCGTTCAGGCACGGCCTACCCTGGCGTCCCAGTTCGCATAGCGCAATACCTAATCAAATCAGGCCGCAACCGTCGAGTCGGTGCAACCCTGCCAAACCAGCGCCAGGCGCGCGACGCGCCCGCGATTTTTCTGACGCCCTGGATGCATCCGTGCACCGATCCCACCTGTATAGGCGCTATGCGGCGAACCTGCCTAGGCAGGCGCTGTTTTCGCCACAAATACGGTGTCATGCTATCTGCGGGTTTACCCCGGGGGCCACGATGAACCCAGCCGACCGTCTTGCCGCCGAGCCCGCCGCCTTACGGCGCGCTCCTGCCATTGCCGGCGATGCCGCACACGAGGCGCTGATGCGCCAGCGCGGGGTGAACCGCGCCGCCGGCGAACTCCGTCGCGGCACCCCGGTGCTGCTGACCGGCGACACGCCGCTAGTGTTGCTTCCGGCCGAGACCGCCGGCGCGCGAGGCCTTGCCGAATTCGCCGCCTTGGCCATCGGGCCCGCGCTGCTGCTGCTGGCGCCGGCGCGCGCTGCCGCGGTGCTGCGCCGGCCGGCGGCGGGCGACCCGGTGGTGGCATTGCGCACTCCGCCTGCGTTGCTGGCGCCCGGGATCCTGCTGGGCCTGGCCGATCCGACCGCGCCGCAGATGCTGACCGACCCGCCGCAGCTGGCGCCGAACTGCCCCGCACTCGCCCCGGCCGCGCTGGCCCTGGCCAAGCTCGCCCGCCTGCTGCCCGCCGTGCTCGCCGCCCCGGTGGCGCCCGATGCCCTGCGCGATGCCGCCGCCCTCGGCCTGGTCGCCGTCCCGGCCGAGGCGGTGCTGGCCCATCCGATCGAATCCGCTCTCGCCCTGTTGCGCGTGGCCGAGGTTGCGGTGCCGCTGGAGGGCGCGCCCGATGCCCGCATCACCGCCTTCCGCGCGCCCGATGCCGGGATCGAGCACATGGCCATCCTGGTCGGTCGGCCCGAGGACGCCGCCGCGAGGGGCGAGGCGCCGCTGGTGCGCGTGCATTCCGAATGCTTCACCGGCGACCTGCTCGGCAGCCTGCGCTGCGATTGCGGCCCGCAGCTACGTGGCGCCATCGCCCGCATGGTAGCCGAAGGGGCCGGCGTGCTGCTCTATCTGGCCCAGGAGGGCCGCGGCATCGGGCTGATGAACAAGCTGCGCGCCTACACCATGCAGGATCGCGGCCTGGATACCGTCGATGCCAACCGCGCCCTCGGCTGGGGTGCGGATGAGCGCAACTTCCTCGTCGCCGCCACCATGCTGCGCGAACTCGGCATCGATGCGGTGCGGCTGCTGACCAACAACACGGAGAAGGTCGCGGCCCTGCAGCAATGCGGCCTGCGCTCGGTGGTCCGCGAGGCCCATGAATTCGCCCCCAACGGCGTGAACGACCACTACCTCGCCACCAAGGCGCTGCGCTTCGGCCACATGCTGGACCTGCCGGTCCGCTGATGGCGCCACCCGACGGCGAGGCGATTGTCCACGCGGACGGCCGGCTGGTGTTCCAAGGCAGGGTCCTGCGCTGTGCCCTCGGCCGTGGCGGGGTGATCGCGGCGGCGCGCAAGCACGAGGGCGATGGCGGCACGCCCACCGGGCTACTCGAACTGCGCCGGCTGTTCTATCGCGCCGATCGCGACCCGATCCCGCGCACCAGCCTCCCGCGCGTGCCAATCGCCCCGGATGACGGCTGGTGCGACGCCCCCGCCCATGCCGAATACAACCGCCTGGTCCGCCTGCCGTTCGAGGCCAGCCATGAGCGGATGTGGCGCGACGACGCGCTCTACGACATCGTGGCCGAACTCGGCTGGAACGACGCGCCGGTGGTGCCCGGCCGCGGCTCGGCGATCTTCCTGCATCTCGCCAGCCCGGACTATGGCCCGACCGCCGGCTGTGTCGCCCTGTCGCGGCCGGACCTGCTGGCGGTTCTGGCCGCGGGCCTCACCGCCCTGCGCGTTCTTCCCGGCTGAGATCGCGCGCGGCATCCACGATCGCGGCGGCCTCGTCGGTGCTCAGCACGCCGGTCTTCAACCCCGCCAGCGCCCGCACCATCTCGCGCCGCAGCCAGGGCACATAGGGCAACAGCGGAAACACCGCATCGCGCATCCAGCCAAGCAGGCGCGAGCGCGATTGGAACAGCGGGGTCATGGCGATGCTGGCCATCTGGTAGAACCGGACATGGCTGCGCCGCACCGCGGCATACTGCGCCAGGGCCGCCGCGGTATCCGCCGTGGCCGCCAGCGCATCGGCCAGCACCACGGCATCCACCAGCCCCTGGTTCGCCCCCTGGCCCATCTGCGGCGAGGTCGCATGCGCGGCATCGCCAACCAGCACCAGCCCGTCGCGCCAGGGCCGCCGCGCGGTGAACTGGGCATAGAGCGCGGGGCTGAACACCTCCGGTCCCGGCAGGCTTGCCAGGGCCGGGGCGATATCCAGCCAGCGCCGCGATGCCTCGGCACGCCAGGCAGCAAAGCCCGAAGGCCAGTCGGCCATCTCCGCCCGCCGCAGGCTCCAGAACACCGCGGCCAGGGGCGCGCCCGCAGCATCGACCCGCCCCACCGGCAGATGCCCCAGCATGATCCGCGTCCCGTCATAGCGCTGGGCCAGCGTGTCCGAGGCGAAGCCGGCATCAGGCACCACGCACCACATCGCGCCGTATTCGTACGGCCGCGCCGGCTTGCCGCCGAGCAGAGCGCGCAGCGCCGATCCCGCTCCGGAGGCATCGATCACCAGGTCGGCACGCGCATGCACCCGCCCGTCGGACCCCACCGGACAGGCCCCGCCGCCGGCGGAAGGCTTCAGATCGACCACCTCGGCGCCCGTCTCCAATACTGCGCCGCTGGCGGCGAAATGGTCCCACAGGATGCGGTGCAGCATGGCGCGATGCACGCCGAGCCCGAACAGGCCCGGCGTGAGGTTGCCATAGCGGACATCGAAAACCGCGCGCCCGGCAAAGCTCTGCCCGTCCAGCCGGTGGATCGGTGCGCCCAGCGCCACCGCCGTCTCGCGCAGCCCGAGCCGATCCAAAGCGGCCAGCCCGGTGGGTTGCAGCAGGAGCCCGGCCCCCAGCGGTCGCGGGGTGGAAAAACGCTCCAGCAGCCGCACCCGGTTGCCGGCGCGCGCCAGCAGGCTGGCCACCGCCAGCCCCGCCACGCCCGCCCCGATGACGGCGATCTCGCGGACGGTGACGCGCGCCCTAGGGATCGCGGCTGAGCCGTCCGGCCCGTAATGCGGCGAGATAGGCATCCCACTTGCCGGTCCGGTCACGCCCGAGCGCGTACAGGTAGTCCCAGGAGAAGATGCCGGTATCGTGCCCGTCATCGAACAACAGGCGCACCGCGTAATTGCCCACCGGCTCCACCCCGGTGATGCCGACATGGCGCTTGCCGGCGATGGTGCGGCGCTCGTTCGGCCCGTGGCCCTGGACCTCGGCACTCGGGCTTTCCACCCGCAGGTATTCGGCCGGCAGGGTGACGCGGGTGCCGTCGTCGAAATTGACTTCCAGCAGCTTCTCGGCGCGGCGCAGGCGGATCTCGGTGGGGACGGGCATTCTCGGGTCGGGCATTATGGCGCATCGTCGTCCAGCGGACGTGCCTCATCGGCGAGCATGATCGGGATGCCGTCGCGGATCGGATAGGCGCAGCGGCCAGCGCGGCTGATTAGCTCGTTGCGGGCGCGGTCATACTCGAGCGGACCCTTGGTGGCGGGGCAGACCAGGATCTCCAGCAATCGGGGATCGACGGGGACGGGGGTGTCGGACATGGGGCGCTCCGGCTCAGCTTGCCCGGATCGGGCGATCGGGCCCAGGCTCGTTCGGCTGGTGGGTGTCGATCTCCAGCAGGGTGCGCAGGGTGCGCGCCCGCTCGTCCTCGTCGGACGCTTCCAGCAGGGCCTGCTTCTCGGCGGCGTTGAAGGGGCAGACCATGGCCAGTGTCACCACCAGCGTGTCGTCCGGCATCTTGGCGATCGCATCCCAGTTGGCGTCGAAGCCGCGGCGCTGGAAATAGGCGCGCAGCGCGGCCAGCAGCCCGTCGCGGTCGAACGCCACGGCTTCTGGGGCGGGCTCGAGGTCGGCGGCGAAGCGGGTGATATCGGCGCGCACCCGGCGATAGCCGCGACGCATCTCCAGTTCGACGGCAACCGCGAAGCGCGTCAGGCCGGACAGGGTGATCAAATAGCGCCCGTCATCGGTCTCGCTGAACGAGGAGATGCGGCCAAGGCAGCCGATCCGGTACAGCCCCGGGCCGCTCGGGCCCGCGGTCTTCTGCGGGTCGGGCTGGATCATGCCGAAGACGCGCCCGGCACCCAGGGCATCCTCGGTCATCGCCAAATAGCGCGGCTCGAAGATGTTCAGCGGCAGCTTGCCGCGCGGCAGCAGCAGCGCGCCGGTCAGCGGGAACACCGGGAACTCGGTCGGCAGTTCGTCGATGCGGCTGCGGGGCCTGTCCATCTTTACCTCCGACCGAATGGTGGTTCAGCGGAACAGCAGCGCGGACAGGCGGCGGCGGGCCGCCATGGTTGCCGCGTCGTCAAAGCCCCAGGCCTCGAAGAATTTCAGCAGTTGCAGCCGGGCGGCATCCTCGTTCCAGCTGCGCTGGGCGCGGATGATCTCGAGCAGCGCGTCGGCGGCTTCCTCTCGCTTGTCCATGGCGTTGAGCGCGGTAGCGAGGTCGTAGCGCGCCTGATGGTCGACGGGGTTGGCGGCCAGCGCGTCCTGGTAGGCGCCGAGTTTTTCGCGCGCCTCACGGCCTTCCTCGGCCAGGGCCAGGGCGCTGCGGGCCCCCACCACTTCGGCGTGCTCGGCGATCTTCTCCGGCACCTGCTCCAGCGCCTCGCGCGCCTGCTCGGTGTCGCCCATGGCGAGCAGGGCGCGGACCATGCCGCCCCAGGCTTCCGGATTCTCCGGCTCCTGTTCCAGCACCTCGCTGAAGATGCCGGCGGCTTCCTGGGCCTGGCCGTCTTCCAGCGCCTTCTTGGCTTCGCCCACCAGGTCGGCGGTGGGCATCGAGCCGCCGGCGTTCTTCAGCAGGGTCTCGATGAACCGCTTCACATCGGATTCCGGCAAGGCACCCTGGAACAGGTCGGCGATCTGACCCTTCCAGAAGGCGGCGACGGTGGGCACGGATTGCAGCGGCAGGCCGAGCTGGGTGAGCTGCTGGACCAGGCCGCGATTCGCGTCGATGTCGATCTTGACCAGTTTGACCCGGCCGCCGGCGGCGCGGACCACCTTTTCCAGGGTGGGGGTCAGCGTTTTGCAGGGGCCGCACCAGGTGGCCCAGAAATCGACCAGGACCGGGATGGTGCGCGAGGCCTCGACCACGTCCTTCATGAAGGTGGCCTGGGTGCCATCCATGATCATGTTGGCCGCGTCGCCGCCGCCCGCGGATGGGCTTTGTCCGATGATGTGGTCCATGTCAGGCGTCCTCGCCGCGTGTGTCGTCCGGTATAGATGTAGCGCACCCGTGGGTTCGCAAGCCAGGGGGGGCAAGCGCGGGGCTATCCGCAGGCCACCAGCGCGGCCTGGGCAACCGCGCCGATCACCGCCTCGCCGGCATTGGGGTCGTCGATCTCGACATAGATCGACAGCACCAGCGGGCCCCGGGGGGTCATGATGAAGCCGACATCGTTGACCACGCCGGGCAGGCTGCCGGTCTTGCTGCCCCAGCGTGGGCGATTGGTGCGGGGCAGGTGGCGGGCGATGCGGCGGTCGTTGGTCTGTTTCTCGAGTTGGCCGATCATCGCCGCACAGGAGGCGGGGGAGGCGGCGGTGTTGGCGAACAGGGCGGCGATCAAGGCGGCGTATTCGTTCGGCACCGACCAGTTCTCGCTTTCGCCGGGCAAGGGCGGGCGGCCGCGCATCGGGCGGCCGAGCACCGAGTTCACCATGCCGAGCGATTGCATGGTGGCGTTGGTCTCGGCCATGCCGACGCGGTCGATCAGGATGTTGGTGGTGGAATTGTCCGAGATCGCCATCATCAGGTAGCAGAGATCGGCCACCGTGAAGGTCAGGCCGGCATGGAGTTCCTTGACCACGCCGCCGCCGGTGGATTTCTCGGCCTCACGCAGGGCGTGGATGTGGTCCAGGGAATCGCGGCCCTGGTCGATGCGGCGGAACAGCTCGACCATGATCGGGATCTTGACGGTGCTGGCGGCGACGAAACGGCGGTCGGCGTCATGGGCGAAACGGGTGCCATCCGGCGCGATTGCGGCGACGCCCAGCTTGCAGCCGGTGGCCTGGGCGATGGCGGCGGAGAGTGGAGTCCAGTCGGTCATGGGTGGGGACCCCAGGGGGCGGCGGTGAGCAGCTTTACTTCCTGGCTGACCAGCAAGGGGCGGAACTTGGAGGCGAAGCCCTCGATGAAGTCCTTGTTGGCGAAGACCGCCTTCCAGTGGTCGCGGCGATGGGCGTCGTCAGTGAATTTCCAGAGATGGACGAGCTGGTTGATCATGCCGGTGTCGGTGACGAAATAGCCGATCAGGTTGGCGTCGTGGCCGCCCTTGGCCAGGGCGGGGAAGCCGAGTTCCTGGTACAGCCTGGTGGCCTCGGCCATCTTGCCGACTTGCAGGGTGTAGGTTCGCATCTCGTAGATCGCCATGATTGCCTCCTGGTTTTGCCCTGTGTAGGCGCTGGACCAGGAGGGGCAAAGAGGGTGTGCAGGGCTGGGCTCTGCCCAGACCCGCCAGGGGCCAAGCCCCTGGACCTTAAATTTATAAGAAATAAGGATTTTTCAATATGGATTCAGAAATTTTTGATAACGTAACAATTTAGGTTTGGCTAGGCGGCTTCGCTAAAGGGGGGGGGGGGGGTGGGTGGTGGCTTTGGGGGGGTGCGCGGGCGGGGTAGGGGCGGGTGGGAATGGCCGGG
>CAXNGD010000083.1:0-9084 GCA_964201575.1 Acetobacterales bacterium
GTGGCATCAGAAAGCCGGTCTCGCGGTCAATCAGACGGAAATTGCCCATCCAGCAGATATCCAAACAGCAAAAACGGCGAACCGATGCAACAATTCTACCGACTGCTTCCGCGTCGCGTTAAGTCCGACAGGCTGCTAGTCCTCGGCCGCCCATTCCGGCAAGCGCCTGCGTCGCAAAAATGCGCGCTATTGCGAGTCTTGGTTCGCCGCCACCACCGCCAGCACGGCCTCGCCATAGCGCGCGAGCTTGGAGGCGCCGACGCCCTTGACCTCGCCCAGTTCGTCCATCGTGCGCGGGCGCACGGCGGCGAGTTCGCGCAGGGTGGTGTCGTGGAAGATGACATAGGGCGGCACCGCCTGGGTCTTGGCCTCGGCGGCGCGCCATTGGCGCAGTGCCTCGAACAGGCCGGCGGCTTCGGGCGAGCCGGTCGCCGCCAGGGTTGCCCCCGGGGACTGAGAGCCGCGTTGCAGCCGGGCGCGCGGGCGCGCGGCGGCGAGGATGTCTTCGCGCAGCATCACCACTTCCTGGCCCTTGAGGATCGGGCGGGCCTTGTCGTCGACCAGGCTCAGCGAGGCGAACTCGCCGGTATCGACATTGAGCGCGCCGCGGGCGATCAGCTGGCGGATCACGCCGCGCCAGAATGCCTCCGAGCGTTGGGCGCCGACGCCGAAGGTTGGCAGGCGGTCATGGCCCCAGCGGGTGATGGCGTCCGAGGTCTTGCCCAGCAGCACCGAGATGACATGCAGGGCGCCGAAGCGCTGGCCGGTGCGGTAGACCGCCGAGAGGGCTTTCTGGGCATCGATGGTGCCGTCGAACAGGCCGACCGGGCTCTGGCAATTGTCGCAATGGCCGCAGGGGGCCGGCAACTCCTCGCCGAAACAGGCCAGGAGCTGGCGGGTGCGGCATTCCGTGGTCTCGGTCAGCGAGATCATCGCTTCGAGCCGCGCGCGCATGGCGCGTTTCTGTTCCTCGGGGGCGGCGGAGGAATTCAGCCAGTAGCGCGCGCGGGCGATGTCCTCGCCGCCATAGAGCAGCAGGGTCTCCGCCGGGTCGCCGTCCCGCCCAGCGCGGCCGATCTGCTGGTAGTACGATTCCGGGCTGTCAGGCATGTCGAGATGGGCGACGAAGCGCACGTCCGGGCGGTCGATGCCCATGCCGAAGGCGATGGTGGCGACGACGACGACGGGCTCGCCGGAGCGGAAGCGCTTGGCGGCTTCGCGCTTGACCTGCGGGTTGAGGCCGGCGTGGAAGGCGACGGCGGGGATGGATTTGGCGTTCAGCGATTCGGCCATGCGCTCGGTCTTGGCGCGGCTGCCGCAATAGACGATGCCGGCTTCGCCCTGGTGGCGTTTCAGCAGGGCGAGAAGCTGCTGGGTTTCGCCGGACTTCGCCTCGGCGCCGAGTTGCAGGTTGGGCCGGTGGAAGCTGGCGGCGAACATGCGGGCATCCGGCATGTCCAGGGCGGCGAGGATATCGGTGCGGGTGCGCGGATCGGCGGTGGCGGTGAGCGCCAGGCGGGGGACGCCGGGGAAGAGCTGGGCCAGGCGGGCGAGGTCGCGGTATTCCGGGCGGAATTCGTGGCCCCATTGGCTGACGCAATGGGCTTCGTCGATCGCCACAAGGGCGATTTCCTGGCGCTGTAGCCGTTCCAAAGTGCCGGGCGAGAGCAGGCGTTCGGGCGAGACGTAAAGCAGGTCGAGCATGCCGGCATCGAGCTCGCGGCCGACGCGGCGGTGTTCGTCTGGCTCCAACTCGGAATGCAGGGCGCCGGCGGCGACGCCGAGCTGGCGCAGGGCGGCGACCTGGTCGTCCATCAGGGCGATCAGGGGGGAGATGACGACGGCGGTGCCATGGCGGCACAAGGCGGGGATCTGGTAGCAGACCGACTTGCCGCCGCCGGTGGGCATCAGCACCAGGGCGTCGCCGCCGGCCAGCACGTGCTGGATCACCTGCTCCTGGAGGCCGCGGAAGCTGGGGAAGCCGAAGACGCGGCGCAGCACCGCGCGGGCGTCATCCGCCGGCAGGGCTTCCAGCTGTTCGGCCATGGCATCCATCCCGGAACTCAGGGCGCGCGGACGACGATCTCCACCCGCCGCGCCTCTTCGGCGGTGCCGACGGCCTTGATCTCGCCCTCGCCAACCGGGCGCAGCCGGGCTGGGGCGATGCCACCGACGGCCATCGCCTCGCTGATCCGCAGGGCGCGGACCAGGGACAGATAGAGGTTGGCCTTGTCGGGCCCGTCAGTGCTCGCGAAGCCGGTGATCTCCACCTGCATGGCCGCATTCTGCTTGGCATAGGCGATGGCGGCGACCACCACATCCTCGGCCGCCGGGTCGAGCTCAGCGGACCAGGGGTGGAAGAAGACGATGAATTTCTCGGCCGCCCGGGCTGGCGGAGCGGCCAGCGCGAGCAGCAGCGCGAACAGGACACCCAAGGGCAACAAACGACGGCGCACTCCCGATTCTCCCTGGCGCGTTCAGTGGTCTAGGTGCGCCATGCGGGGATGCCGCGTCAATGTGGAACGCCGCACTACCCCGCCGCCGCCACCGCCCGGCCGCCGGACAGGCGCCAGATGCGGTCCAGCCGCTCGGCCCCGGTCAGGCGATGGGCGATCAGCACCACCGTCCGGCCTGCCGCCGCGCCGTTCAAAGCCTCGAAGAAATCGCGCTCGGTGGTCGCGTCCAGCCCGGCGCAGGGCTCGTCCAGCACCAGGATCGGCGCCTCCGAGAGCAAGGCGCGCGCCAGGGCAATCCGTCGGCCCTGGCCGCCGGAGAAGCCCAGCCCGCCTTCGCCGACCCATGTATCCAGCCCGTCCGGCAACGCACGCACCAGCTCGGCGATGCGCGCGGCCTCCAGCGCCGCCCAGAGCCGGGCATCGTCCAGTGCCGTGCCTGGCGGCAGCCCGAGCAGCAGGTTGGCGCGGATCGTGTCGCTGAACAGGTGGGTGGACTGGCTGAGCCAGGCGATGCGGGCGCGCACCGCCGTGTCGTCCAGCGTGGCGAGGTCGACGCCGCCCAGCAGCACCCGCCCGGCATTCGGCTGGGCGACCTTGAGCAGCAACGCCGCCAGGGTGGACTTGCCGGCGCCGGACGGACCCAGCAGGGCGATGCGGCTGCCCTGCGGGATATCCAGCGTCAGCCCGTCGAACACCGCGCTGCGCGCTTCGGTCCAGGCGAAATGCACGGCCGCGAAGCGGATGGCGCTGCCGGCCGGCATCGGTGCCGCGGGCGCGGCGGGCGATGGCGGCGCATCGGCCAGTTCCAGCACCCGTTCGGCGGCGTGCGCGGCATGCCCGGCGGCCACGCCGACGCGGGGCAGTATGGCGACCGCCTCGAACGCGGCGACCACCAGGAAGGCGATGCCAACCAGCGCGGCACCTCCCTCGAGCAACAGCGCCACCAGCACCGCCAGCAACGCCGCCTGCCCGGCCAGGAAGGCGGCGGCGCCGGCCAGCGCGGCGCGCCCGGCCAGCGCGTGCTGGGCCGCCAACAGCGTGGATTCGCGGCCCTGGATGGCGGCCAGCATGCGGCCCTCGGCACCGAAGGCACGCACCTCGCGCAGCCCGGTCAGCGTGTCGAGGCAGGCGATGCGCAGGGCGGCGGCGGCGCCGGCGATGCGCCCGCCGGCCTGCCAGCTCATCCGCGCCGCGAGCAGGGGCAGGACGAAGGCGGCGAGCGCGAACAGGGCGGAGATGACCCCGGCCAGCCATAGGTTGTGCAGCCCGATCCACCAGCCCAGCAACGGCACCAGCACCGCGGCGCCTGCCAATGGGACCACGATGCGGATGTAGAGGATGTCCAGCGCCTCGACATCGTTGATTAGGCGCGACAGCACGTCGCCGGCCTCGCGGAACCCCAGCCCGCCGGCGGCGCGCGCGGCCAGGCCACGGAAGAACCAGACCCGCAGGGCGGCGAGGGCGCGGAACAGCGCGTCGTGGGTGGCCATGCGCTCGGCATAGCGCAGCACGATGCGCAGGATGCCGATGCTGCGCAGCGCCAGCGCGGCCACGAGCGTCGTGCCGAGTGCGGCGGCGGCCACCATGGCACCGGACTGGGCCATCAGCAGCACCGCGCAGCCCAGGGCCGCCAGCGAGACCAGCACGCCGGCCAGCAGCCACAGCGCCTGGGGCCGCCACAGCGCCATGATCCGCCAGAGCGCGTTCACGCCACGCCCCGTGCCGGCGCCACCGCGCGGCCGTCGCGCAGGTCGAGCCGGCGGCCAAAGGAGCCATGGGCCGAGAACGCATGTGCCGCGACAGCATGGCTGGCGAGGATCACCGTGCGCCCGATCGCCAGGCGGCGCAGACCGTCCAGCACCTCGGCCTCGGTGGCGGGGTCCAGATGGGCGGTGGGTTCGTCCAGCAACAGCAATGGTGCGTTCTTCAGGAAGGCGCGGGCGATAGCCACGCGCTGCGCCTGGCCGCCGGACAGGCCGTGGCCGCCCTCGCCGACCACGGTGTCCAGCCCCTGCGGCAGCGTGGCGGCCACGCTGTCCAGCCGGGCGAAACCGGCGGCTTCGTCGATCTCGCTGTCGCTGGCCTCGGGCCGGGCGAAGCGGATGTTGTCGCGGATGGTGCCGGCGAACAGCACCGGGCGCTGGCCGATCCAGCCCACCAGCCGTGCCTGGGCGGCGGGCACCAGGGTTGCGATATCTGCGCCGTTCAGGGTCACTCGGCCGCTATCGGGCCGTACGAAGCCGAGCAGGATTTCCAGCACGGTGGATTTCCCCGCACCGGACGGGCCGGTCAGGATCAGCGTCTCGCCGGCTGGCACGCGGAATGACAGCCCGTCCAGCGCCGGGCCGCGGGCGGGGTCCCAGGTCAGGCTGACATCCTCGAACGCCACGGCAACGCCGCGCGCCGGGACATTGCGCACCGGCAGTGCCGCGGCCGGCGGCGGCTCCGACGGCAAGGCGGCCAGTGCATCGGCGGCGGGGCCGGCATGGCTGCGATCCTGATAGGCGCTGGCGAAACCGCGCAACGGGGCAAAGAACTCCGGCACCAGCAGCAGCACCAGCAGCGCGTCGCCGGGATACATCAGGCTGCCATCGACCAAGCCCGCGACCGAGCGCAGCGCCAGCACCACGATAGCGGCGGCGAACGCGCAATCCAGCGCCGCCGAGGACAGGAAGGCGACCGACAGGACCCGCATCGTCCGCCGCCGCAGTTCGTCGACGGCACGGCCTAGCGCCTGTGCCTCGGCCGAGCCATGGCCAGCCAGCACGATGGTGGCGATGCCGCGCACCCGGTCGACGAATCGGGTCTGCAGCCGCGACATCGCGGTGAACTGGCGCCGCGAGGCCGCCGCCGCGCCCAGCCCCGACAGCGCCATCGCGGCGGGCACCAGCAAGCCGGCCCCGGCCAGCGCCGCCGCGGCGACGGGATCAACCCACAGCACCACCAGCAGCACCATCAGCGGTCCGGCAAAGGCGAGCAGGGCGGCGGGGATCCAGCGCGCGAACAGCCCGTCCAGCGCCTCCACCCGATCCACCACCACCGCGGCCAGCTCGGCCGAATGCTGGCGCCGCAACAGCGCCGGGCCAGCGGCGAGAATCCGCCCCAGCGCCTCGCTGCGCAGCCGGCGCCGGGCCGCCGCCCCGGCATTGAACCCCGCCCGCTCGAACAATACCCCAAGCCCCGCGCGCGCAATCGCCAGGACCGCGAACACCGCCAGCGGCACCGTCGCCGCCGCCAGCCCGGCGCCAACCAGCGCCGCCTGAAGCGCCAGTGCGGCACAGGCGGCCTGGCCAATGCCGGCCATGGTGCCCAACAGCCCGAGCACGACCGCCGGCATCGCCTCGCGCCGGGCGGCCCGCATGCGCGCGCTCAGCCAGTCCCCGGCCGGGGCCGGCGCCGCCGTGGCGCCCGCTTGCGAAGCGTGATGCGTGGAGTCGACCATGTCGCGCGAGGGTTTAGCCCATGCCGCGGCGTTTGGCAGCGCCGGCCTGGCCTAATGCATCACGTCGCCGCCATTGGGCGACAGCGTGGCGCCGACATAGAACCCGCCCTGAGGGCCCGCCAGCAACAGGGCGGTGGCGGCGATTTCCTCGGCGGTGCCGAATCGGCCGGCCGGCAGGCGCGCCTCGAAGGCCCGGCGCCACTCGGCGCTGTTGCGGCGGACCAGGTCGGTGTCGATCGGGCCGGGCGCGATGGCGTTGACCCGCACCCCCTTCGGCGCCGCCTCCCACGCCAGTGCCCGGGTGAAGCCGGCGATCCCGGCCTTGGCGGCGCAGTACGGCGTGATGTCTGGCCCGCCCTTGATGCCGAGCTGGCTGGCGATGTTGATGATGCAGCCGCGGCCGCGCGCGACCATGCCGGGATAGACATTCTGCGCCATGAAGAACATGCCCTTCAGATGCGTATCCAGGATCAAGTCGAAATCCGCTTCCGTCATGGCTTCAAAGGGTTTGCGCACGTTGCTGCCGGCGTTGTTGAACAGGATATCGACCGGTCCAAGCTGTTCGGCCACCCAGCCGGCAAAGCCGCGCCCAGCCGCGAGATCCGAGACGTCGCAGGCACGCTGCACCACCCTTCGGCCGAGCGCCCGGATCTCCGCCGCCGTCTCGTCGGCCTTGTCGTCATCCGCGAGGTGACAGAAACCGATATCCGCCCCCTCGGCGGCGAACGCCAATGCCGTCGCCCGTCCGATCCCGCGTGATCCCCCGGTGACCAAAGCCACCTGCCCTGCCAGCTGCATGTTTGCGTCCCCCGTTGACGCGAACGATGATGGCACGCCCGAAGCGCGCCGCGAACAGGAGGGATGCGATGCTTGGTTCACTGGCCGTGGCCGCCGGCGGGGCGGCGGGAAGCCTGTTGCGCTATTGGGCCACAGTGCTGGCCGCGCGCTGGTGGGGGGTGGGGTTCCCGTGGAGCACGATCGCCATCAACGTGGTTGGCAGCTTCATCATCGGCTGGTTCGCCACGGCCACAATGCCGGGCGGCACCAGCCCGGCGAGCCATGAGCTGCGGCTACTGGTGATGACCGGGCTGTGCGGCGGCTTTACCACCTTTTCCGCCTTCAGCCTGCAAACACTCGACCTGATGCGCACTGGTGACTGGTCCGGGGCCGTGGCGAATATTCTGCTTTCGGTCATACTTTGCCTCGCCGCCGTCGCCACCGGCCATTGGCTGGCGGTGCGCGCAGGCTAGCGCCACGAAGGAGACCCGCGTGACCCCGGACATCCCGCACCATGCCCAGTTCAACCTCGAACAGACCATCGGCGCCCCCGTCAGCACCGTGTTCCAGGCGCTTTCCGACCCCGCCGCCCGCACCCGCTGGGGCGTGCCAAGCGACGACGAGGTGCTGATCTACGACGCCGCCGATTTCCGCGTGGGCGGTGTCGACACCTTCCGCTGCGGCCCGCGTGCCGCACCGGCTTTCCATGGCGAAACCTGCTACCTGGCCATCGTCCCAGGCCACCGCATCGTCGCTGTTGACACTGTGGCCACCGGCGGACAGACGCTGGCCTGCGCCCTGCTCACGACCGAAGTGCTGCCCGATGCGGCTGGCACGCTGTTGCGCCTGACGGTGCAATTGGTCTCCTTCGTCGGACCAGGCATGGCGGCAGCTCAGCAGGGCGGCCACCGCGCCGCACTCGCGTCTTGGCGCGATGACGACCGGCAGCGGCTGACGCAGGGGCCGATTGCCTCGTTGGCGCATCCCTGGTGAGATCACCCGCCTGGGGAGTCTCGCCATGCCCAACACCGAGCTGCTTTACATGTCCGCCGCCCGCGCCGCGGCGCTGATCCGCCGGGGCAAGTTGTCCCCGGTGGAGTATGTCGACGTGATCCTGGCCGGCATCGAGCATGCCAACCCGAAGCTGAACGCCTTCAGCCACGTCATGTCCCACCATGCGAGGCGCAGCGCCATGGCCGCCGAGCAATCGGTCCGTCGCGGCGATACGCTCGGCCCGCTGCATGGCGTGCCGGTCAGCATCAAGGACCTGGTGGAGGTCGATGGCGCGCCATTCCGCCGCGGCAGCGCCATCTTCGCCGACGCGATGGGCGAACAGGACGACATCGTGGTCCAGCGCCTGCGCGAGGCCGGCGCCATCATCATCGGGAAGACCACCACGCCAGAGTTCGGCGTCAAGGCGCTGACCGACGGGCCCAGCTTCGGCATCACCCGCAATCCATGGAATCTCGAGCGCACGCCAGGAGGTTCCTCGGGCGGTGCCGCCGCCGCGGTCGCCGCCGGACTGGGTCCGCTGGCCCTGGGCACCGATGGCGCCGGCTCGATCCGCGGCCCCGCCGCCGCCTGTGGCCTGGTGGGCCTGAAACAGACCCTCGGCGTGGTGCCGCGCGAGGACACCGCCGATGCGCTCGGCAACACCACCTATGCCGGGCCGATCACCCGCACCGTGACCGATGCCGCGCTGATGCATGCCGTGCTGGCCGGTCCCGGCACGCCCGCGCCGCTGAGCCTCGATCCCTGGTCGATCACCCCGGCGCCCCAGGGACGGCTGATGCCTCGGCTGATCGGCGCCGAGGCGGTCGGCCTGCGCGTCGGCTACATCGCCCGCTGCGCCAATCCGCGCGTTGCCGCCGACGTCGCCGTCAACACCAATGCCATGCTGGCCAGCCTGGCCGATCTCGGTGCCGAGATCGAGGAAGTGACCGAAGCCTTCGACTGGGCCGAGCCGGAGGGCCGCGTGCTGTATCAGGCGGGCATCGCCGTCGGCATGGCGAAATACCTGCCGCAATGGCAGAACCAGATGGACCCGGTGACGCCGGCCTTCGCCGATCGTGGCCGCGACTTCACCCTGGCCCAGTGGCGCGAGGCCGAGTGGGCCCGCACCACCCTGTTCCGCGCCATCCAGGGCCTGTTCGAGCGCTTCGACATGCTGGTCATGCCGACCATGGCGCGCACCGCCCTGCTGGCCAGCCACGATGCCGCCAATGACCAGGTGATGGTGGACGGCGTGGCCACCGGCATCACCCAGGGCAATCGCTTGAACTGATGTAGGGGAGATTCCGGCGCGGCCGGAAGTACGATTCAAAGAGGACCTCACTGTGCGAGGTTCCGATGGCCGAGCCCCTTTCGCGTTCGATCCTTGCCCATTTTGCCGCTCTCGAAGATCCGCGA
>CAXNGD010000084.1:0-8984 GCA_964201575.1 Acetobacterales bacterium
TCGTCTAGTTTGTAGAGCACCTTCGCGGCCTGACGGGGATCCCGCAGGTCTTTGAAATGACTCAAGAAGACGACGGTTTCGGCGATCGTGGCCTGGTCGGCGGCGGTCTCGGACATCGGTGGTCCCCCTGGGAGAATCGGAGGACTGCACCAGATTCAGCACTTACCCCTTTGTCACGCGAATTCCGCAGACACGTTCACCCGATTGCCCTGACGGCATCGAATAACCGGCTTGCGCCCCGCGCAATGCTGGTGTCTGATCGCCGGACCAAGGCCGAACGGCTTTATGCAGGAGCCCCCATGATGTTCAAACTCACACGCCGCCAGACACTTGCGGCCTTCTCGGCGATGGCGCCGATGGCCAGCTGGAGCCCGGATGTCCAGGCCGCGACACCGCGCGATGCGCTGGTGATTGCCAAGGCGATCGACGACATCATCACCCTGGACCCCGGCGAGGCCTATGAGCTGACCGGCATCGAGATCACCACCAACATCTATGACCGCATCCTGCGCTATGAGGCCGAGGACCTGACCAAGATGGTCGGCGGCGTGGCCGAATCCTGGACGGTCAGCCCTGACGGCAAGACGTATACCTTCAAGATCCGCGCCGGCCTGAAATTCCACTCCGGCAATCCCGTCACCGCCGAGGACTGCGCTTGGTCGCTGCAGCGCGTGGTGATCATGAACAAGACCTCCGGCTTCCTGCTGACGCAGCTCGGCTGGAACAAGGACACCGCGAAGGACCTGATCAAGGCGCCCGACGCTTCGACCCTGATCTGCACCGTGCCGGTCGGCTTCGCGCCGACGTTGGTGCTGAACCTGATGACCTCGATCGTCGCCTCGGTGGTGGACAAGAAGGTCGCGCTGTCCCACGAAAAGGACGGCGACCACGGCAACGCTTGGCTGAAGACCAACTCGGCCGCTTCGGGCGCCTACAAGCTAGTGGCATGGAAGCCGAACGAGAGCGTGACGCTGGAGGCATTTCCCGGCTTCCGCCTGGGCGGGCCGAAGCTGAAGCGCGTGATCATGCGCCATCTGCCCGAGCCCGGCGCTCAGCGCCTGGCGCTGGAGAAGGGCGATATCGACGTCGCCCGCAACCTGACGCCGGACCAGCTGACGCCGATCAAGGCGAACAAGGACATCCGCGTCGAGGCCTTCCCCGGCGCCAACAACTTCTACGCCATCATGAACCTCAAGCATGGCCCGTTCGCCGATGTGCGGGTGCGCAAGGCGGTCAAGATGCTGGTCGACTACCAGGCGATGGCGAACACCTTCCTCAAGGACCGTTTCTTCGTCCACCAGACCTTCCTGCCGCTCGGTTATTTCGGCGCCACGCCGTATAACCCGTTCAAGCTCGATGTCGCCGGCGCGAAGAAGCTGCTGGCCGAGGCCGGCTTCCCCAATGGCTTCGAGGTGAAGCTGTCGGCCAACACCAATGACCCGTTCCCGCAGATCGCCCAGGCAATCCAGGCGACCATGGCGCAGGGCGGCATCAAGGTGACCATCGCCTCGGGCGATGCCAAGCAGGTGATCGGCGAGATCCGCGGCCGCACCTTCCAGATGGCGGTGATCTCCTGGGCGCCGGACTATTTCGATCCGCACACCAATGCCGACTTCTTCGTCCAGGGCGCCGACATCAGCGACCCGCCGAAGGCCCGCACCGGCCCGTGGCGCGCCAGCTGGCTTATTCCGGAGCTCACCGCCGACATGACCAAGGCGGCGCAGGAGCTGGACGCCAAGAAGCGCGAGGCGATGTATGTCGAGTTGCAGAAGAAGGTGACCGACGAGGGCCCGTACGTGTGGATGTTCCAGAACAATTGGGTCATCGCCATGCGCGCCAACCTGCGCGGTTATCCGAAGGGCCTGTTCGAGGACCTGTTCTTCTACCGCACGATCTCCAAGGCCTGAGCGATCGAGCGCGTGTCTGCCGCCGCGTCCGAGGCGCGGCACAAGGATGACGGCGTGGCGCGGCGGCTTGCCGCGCCACTTCGCCGTCTGGGTGGCGTGGTCTTCTCGGTCATCCTCACCTTTCTGGGGCTGACCGCTGTGACCTTCGTGATCGGCCGGTTCATGCCGATCGATCCGGTCATCGCCATCGTCGGCGACAAGGCCAGCAACGAGGTCTATGACCGGGTCTACAAGGAACTCGGGCTCGACCAGCCGGTGGTGGTGCAGTACGCGACCTACCTTGCCAAGGTGGTGCGCGGCGAGTTCGGCAACTCGGTGATGACCGCGCGGCCGGTGCTGGAGGATGTCTGGCGCGTCTTCCCCGCCACGATGGAGCTGGCAACGCTGGCCCTGATCATCGGCGTAGTGCTGGGCGTGCCGATGGGGGTGATCGCGGCGACCGACCGCGGCCGCTGGGTGGACCAGATCGTGCGCTTCATGTCGCTGCTGGGCTATTCGATGCCCGTGTTCTGGCTTGGCCTGGTCGGGTTGCTGCTGTTCTACGCCAAGCTCGGCTGGGTTGAGGGACCCGGGCGGCTGGGTGTGGCGTTCGACGACATCGTACCGACCGTCACCGGGCTGATCACCATCGATGCCCTGCTGGCCGGCGAAAATGATGTGTTCTTCAACGCCCTCGGCCACTTGATCCTGCCGGCCTCGATCCTGGGCTATCTCAGCCTCGCCTACATCGCGCGCATGACGCGCAGCTTCATGCTGGCGCAGCTCGAACAGGAGTACATCCTGGCCGCCCTGGCCAAGGGCCTGTCGCCCTGGCGGGTGGTGTGGGTCCATGCGCTGGGCAATGTCTGGGTCCAGTTGATCACCGTGATCGCGCTGACCTTCGGCAGCCTGCTGGAGGGTGCGGTGCTGACCGAGACCGTGTTCGCGTGGCCCGGCCTCGGCCTCTACATGAAGAACTCGCTGTTCGCCGCCGACCTGAACGCCGTGCTGGGCGCAACCCTGTTGATCGGCACGATCTACATCTTCCTGAACATGCTGTCCGACATCGTCTATTCCCTGGTCGATCCGCGCGCGCGGGAGCCGTCATGACGACCGCCGGAACCGGTGCGCCCACCTGGCGCTCCTGGCTGCTCGACCCCGCGCCGGCAAGTCGACGGCAGGCTCGGCTCGGCGGCTGGTTCCGCGCCTGGCTCGCCTTCCAGCGCAATACGCTGGGCATGGTCGGACTGGCGATCGTCATCCTGCTCGTGCTGATCGCCGCCGCGGCGCCGTTGATCGCCGATCCGTCCACGGCCCTGACCCAGGTGCTGGAGGACCGGTTGCAGCCATCCTCCTGGGCGCATCCCTTTGGCACCGACGAGCTTGGCCGCGACATCATGGCGCGCATGGCGTTCGGCGCGCGCATCACGCTGACCATCGTCATCCTGGTCAGCCTGATCGTGGTGCCGATCGGCCTGGCGATCGGGCTGCCGGCCGGATATTTCGGCGGCTGGATCGACGCGGTGCTGATGCGGCTGACCGACATCTTCCTGGCCTTCCCGCGGCTGATCCTCGCATTGGCCTTCGCCGCCGCCCTTGGCCCGGGGATCGAGAACGCGGTGATCGCCATCGCGCTCACCGCCTGGCCGCCCTATGCCCGCCTCGCCCGCGCCGAGACGATGACACGCCGGCGCAGCGAATTCATCCAGGCTGCCGAGCTCCAGGGCGCCTCGCACCTGCGCATCATCGCCACCCAGATCGTGCCGCTATGCCTGCCATCGGTGATCATCCGTCTGACCTTGGACATGGCCGGCATCATCCTGACCGCTGCCGGGCTGGGCTTCCTCGGCCTCGGTGCGCAACCGCCCTCGCCGGAATGGGGAGCCATGGTCTCAACCGGGCGCGCCGTGCTGCTCGACCAATGGTGGGTCGCCACCCTGCCGGGGATCGCGATCTTCATCACCAGCCTTGGCTTCAACCTGCTCGGCGACGGGTTGCGCGACGCCGCCTCCGGCCGCGGTTGAGGAACTAACCGTGATGGATGCCCCGCTGCTGCGCGTGCGCAACCTCAGCGTCACCTATCCCAGCGACGACGGCGACTTCAAGGCCGTGCGCAACGTCAGTTTTTCCCTGCGCCGCGAACGCTTGGGCATCGTCGGCGAATCCGGCTCCGGCAAATCGACCACCGGCCGTGCCATCATGGGCCTCGCTCGCCCGCCCGCCCGGGTTGCAGCCGACGAATTGCTGCTCGGCGACATCGACCTGCGATCCCAGACCGAGCGCCAGCTTCGCCGCCTGCGCGGCAAGCGCATGGCCATGGTGCTCCAGGACCCGAAATACTCGCTGGACCCGGTGATGTCCGTCGGCCAGCAGATCGCCGAAACCCATCGCACTCATCTCAACAGCAGCAGGGCCGAGGCCAAGCTCGCCGCGCTGGAGATGCTGAACGCCGTGCATATCCGCGACCCGGAGCGGGTCTATGCGATGTATCCGCATCAGGTCTCCGGCGGCATGGGCCAGCGCATCATGATCGCCATGATGCTGATTGCCGGGCCGGAGCTGCTGATCGCCGACGAGCCGACCTCGGCATTGGACGTCACGGTCCAGAGCCAGGTCCTGTCGATCATGGACGAGCTGGTGCGCGAGCGCGGCATGGGCCTGATTCTGATCAGCCACAACCTGCACCTTGTCTCGTCGTTCTGTGACCGCGTGCTGGTGATGTATGCCGGACAGATCGTCGAGATCTGCGATGCCGGCCGGTTGGCCGATGCCCAGCATCCATACACGCGCGGCCTGCTGGCAGCGCTGCCAGAGTTAGGACGCCGCCGCGAGGAATTGCCGCAATTGCAGCGCGACCCCGCATGGATGGACGACATCGTGACCCCGCTGGAAACGACCTCTGGGAAGGGTGGGGCATGAGCATCGAGCTGGAACGGGTGACCGTGACCTACGGCAAGGGCGCCAAACGCTTCGATGCCGCGCGCAACGTCACCCTCTCCGTCGCCGAGGGCGAGGCGTTTGGCCTGGTCGGCGAATCAGGCTCCGGCAAGTCCACCGTGCTGCGCGCCGTCGCCGGGCTCATCCCGCACGCCCAGGGCAGAGTCATGCTGGCCGGCACTGAGATGGGCCGCAAGCGCAGCACCGCACAACGAAAAATGGTCCAGATGGTGTTCCAGGACCCCTACGGCTCGCTGCATCCGAACCAGACCGTCGACCAGACCCTGTCAATGCCGATCGCCATCCACAAGCTGGGCGACGCCGATCGCCGCGTCTCAGCCGCACTGGAAGAGGTGGGCATGGGCCCGACCCACCGCTTCCGCTACCCGCACCAGCTCTCCGGCGGCCAACGCCAGCGCATCGCCATCGCCCGCGCGTTGATCCTGGAGCCGCGCATCCTGCTGCTGGATGAACCGACCTCGGCGCTCGACGTCTCGGTCCAAGCCGAAATCCTCAACCTGCTGAGCCGGCTGCGCCGCGAGCTTGGCCTAACGATGCTGATGGTCAGCCACGACCTCGCGGTGATCGCCCATCTGTGCGATCGCATCGCGGTGATGAACCGCGGCGAGATCGTGGAGACCACCACCGCCGACGCGCTGGCCGCGGGCGATGTGCAGAACCCCTCTACGCAGCAACTCCTGCGCTCCAACAAGGGCTTCGACCCCAGCGGTGGCGATCTCGATCTTCTGGATGCGGTGCCGATCCGAGGGTGAAGGAAGGAAGGCCAGGGCGCTGCCCTGGACCCGCTGGGGCCTGAGGCCCCAGACCCCCATCCCTTCGCCGAGTTGAGGTCCAGGGTCTCGGACCCTGGTGGGGTCGAGGGGCCAAAGCCCCTGGCCTTCCTTACCGCCGCGCCGTCGCGAGCAGCTCTTCGACGATGCGTTCGAGCTGGGCGATGGTGTTGCAGGTCACCATCTGGTGGCAGAACGGCGCGTAGCGGTACATGTCGCTATCGCCGGTTCCCCAGAGCGGTTGCGGCTCAGGATTGAGCCAGATCACCCGCCCGGCGCGGCTGAAGATGCCGGCCATGAGTTCGGTGCGCGCCTCGTTGCGGTTGCCGCGGGCGTCGCCGAGGATGATCACCGTGGTTTGCCGGTTGATCTTGTTCAGCGCCAGGCCGGAGAAGTCCTCCAGCGACTTGCCGTAGTTGGTCGATCCGAAACCCACAGCTTCCAGGATCTTGGTGACCGCATCATCGCTGTTCTCGCGCGACAGGATGCTGCTGACCTCGACAAGGTGGCTTGAAAAGGCAAAGCCGCGCAGATCGGCCAGCACGTCGTTCAGCGAGTACAAGAACATCAGCAGGAAGCGCGCAACCGACGCCACCGAGCCGGACACGTCGCACAGCGCCATCACCCGCGGCTTGTCGATGCGCTCGCGCTTCCACACGGTGCGGAAGGGAATGGCGTCAAACGCCATGTTGCGCCGGATGGTGCGACGGGTATCCAACACACCCTTGCGGTCGCGATAGCGCTTGCGGCTGTAGCGTTCGGCCAGCTTCTTGGCCATCTCGCGGATCAGCTGGCGCATGCGCTCAATATCGCGCCGGTCGAGCTGGGACAGGTTGACCTGACGCAGCGCACCTTCGCGGATTTCCCGCGTGGTGCCGGCGGCGAACAAGGTGAGCTGGCGCTCCATATAGGCGCGCGCCTGTTCGCCCAGCACGGCCCGCGCCCGGGCCAGCCGGTCAGCCAATTCGGCGTTGCCCTCGGCACGCAGCCGGGTGATTTCGCGCTCAAGCTCCGGCAGGCCCATGCGGTCCAGGATGCGGCGGGCATACAGGTTGGTTTGGGTGAACAGCGTGATGTTGGTGGCACCCGCCGCCTCGGCCGCCCGCTCCATCGCCGCAGCGAGCCCGGCGAGGTCATTGTCCAACAGCATCTGGCCAAGGCTGGACGCCGCCCCCTGCCCCTCGCCGTCCATGCCCTGGGCCTCGCCTTCGCCCTGCGCGCCCTGAGGCCGGTCTGGCGCCCGCCCGGCCTCGGCCATCTTGCCGCCGAGGGCGGTGTTCTCCCGCTTGAAGTAGGTCTCGAAGCACTGCTCGAAGATCTGCTTGTCCTCGACCGTCTTGGCGATGGTCAGGGTCAGCGCATCCTTCAGCGCCTGGCGGTCGTTGAAGCCGACCGCATTGGCCGAATGGAACGCATCGATCGACTCGGAGACCGAGATCCGCACCCCCGCCCCGCGCGCCACCCGCAGCAGGCGCAGGATCATGTCCGCTGTCTGCGCCTGCGTTTCGCCGCGCTTGGCGAAGGGTTGGGAGGCTGACATCGCGGCGCTACTTCGCCGCCATGCCCTGGGCCTCGCGCAACGCCTGGTGCGTCATCTCGCCCACCAGCTTGCCGGCGCTGGTCATGTCGCCCTCGAACTTCAGCAGCACGTTTAGCGTATTATGGACCACTTCGCTGTCCAGCTGGCCGGCATTCATCAGGATCAGCGCGCGCGCCCAATCAATCGTCTCGCTGACCGACGGCAGCTTGCGCAAATCCTGGGTGCGCAAGCTCTGCACGAAATGTACCAGTTGGCGCAGCAGGCTAGCCTGCACATGCGGGATGCGCGTCGCCACGATCCGCTCCTCGCGCCGCGCATCGGGATAGCCAATGTGCAAATGCAGGCAGCGCCGCTTCATCGCATCGCCGAGGTCGCGGGTGTTGTTGGACGTCAGCAGCACGATCGGGATGACCGTGGCCACCTGGGTGCCCAGCTCGGGAATGCTGACCTGATAGTCGGACAGGATCTCCAGGAGGAACGACTCGAATTCCTCGTCGGCCTTGTCCACCTCGTCAACCAGCAGCACGCAACCCAGCGGCTCCTTCAGCGCGCGCAGCAGCGGGCGCGGCTCCAGGAAGCGCTCGGAGAAGAAGATGTCATCCACCTTGTCCAGCCGGGCCAGTGCCTCGTCCAGGTTGGCGGCGTCGCGCAACTGTTCGCCGAGCTTGTCCTTCAGGATCTGGGTGTACAGAAGCTGCTTGCCGTATTTCCACTCATACAGCGCCTTGGACTCATCGAGCCCCTCGTAGCACTGCATCCGGATCAGCGGCAGGTCGAGAAAGCCGGCGGTCGCCTTGGCCAGCTCGGTCTTGCCGACGCCGGCCGGCCCCTCCACCAGGATCGGCTTGCCGAGGCGAACGGACAGAAACAGGGCGGTGGCAATCTGGCGCGAGCTGATATAGCCCTGGCTGGCCAATCCATCCTCGATGGCTTCGATGTTCGGAATCTTCTGTTCGAGGCTGATGCTCACGCGGGACGGCTCCTCAACACTGCTGACAAGTGCCTAGCGCGAAATCGGCTGCGATGCGAGTGCCCTCGGCTCAACCCCGCCCCCCATCTGTGGCGGGACGGACATCGAAGGCAGCCCGATCTGGCTGCCGCGCTGCATTTAGCCCCTGGCGCCATCGTCGAACATTTTACAGAATGTCGGTAACGACGTCCAAGGGAACAAATACGAATGCGGGCCTACCTGATCCGCCGCCTGCTGGCGCTGATTCCGACGTTGTTCTTCGCCAGCGTCATCGTGTTTGCGACCGTGCGGATGATCCCCGGCGACATCATCGACATGATGATCTCGCAGAACGACATCAGCGCCGGCAAGACCGACCGCGCACAGCTCGAAATGCTCCTCGGCCTCGACCAGCCGATGTATATCCAGTATTTCCGCTGGGTCGGCAACATCCTGTTCCGCGGCGATTTCGGCTCATCGCTGTGGCAGGAACAATCGGTGATCGCCGAGATCGGCGAACGTCTGCCCACCACTTTCCAGCTCGGCTTCATGGCGCTGTTCGTGGCGTTGATCGTCGCCGTGCCGATCGGCGTCTGGTCGGCGATCCGCCAGGATACCAGGGGCGACTATCTCGGCCGCAGCTTCTCCATCCTGATGCTCGCCGTTCCCGGCTTCTGGATGGGCACCATGGTGATGGTCTTCCCCTCGATCTGGTGGGGCATCTCGCCCGAGGTAAGGAGCCACGAACGAATAAGCGATTCGGGTTGCGTTTTGCAGGGGCAGAGGATTCCGGCTCGGCTTTGATGTGTCTACGATTCGCGGATGATCGACGAGAACGCGATCCGCGCGCGGTATGCGGCCATCAAGGACCTGTTGGATGA
>CAXNGD010000085.1:0-8953 GCA_964201575.1 Acetobacterales bacterium
GCTCGCGCGCGCCGGGCAAGGCGGGCAGGGCGCCGCCATCCAGCTCCGCCGCCACGCCGGACGCGCGCAGCATCTCCATCAAATGCCCCGCCAGGCCAAACCCGGTGACATCCGTACACGCCACCACGCCGAACCGCCGCAATACCTCCGCCGCCGCGCCATTGCTGCGCGCCATGCTGTCCAGCGTCGCCGCCAGCCAGTCGACCCGCGCCAGCCCCTGCATCTGCGCCGCCAGCACAATCCCCGTCCCCAGCGCCTTGGTCAGGATCAGCGCATCGCCCGCCCGCAACCCCGTCTTGCGCCACAGCGTCCCCTGCGCCGCCAACCCGGTGACCGCGAAACCCAGCGAGGCCTCCGCCCCCTCCGCGCTATGCCCGCCAATCAGCACGCAGCCATCCGCGCGCAGCACCTCGGTGGCCCCCAACATCATCGCGCGCAGATCCTGCCCCATCCGCCGCCCCTCCATATAGGGCAGGGCGGCAATGGCCATCGCCGTCCAGGGCCGCGCCCCCATCGCATGGATGTCCGACAGCGCATGCGCCGCCGTGATCTTGCCAAAGACAGAGGGGTCATCAACGACAGCGCGAAAATGATCGACGCTCTGCACCACCGCCATCCCCTGTGCCGGCAGGGTCACGGCGGCATCGTCAGCCTCGGCCATCCCCACCGGGATATCGGCCCGCGGCGCCTCCGCCAGCCCGGCCAAAGCCTCGCCCAACGCCTCCGGCCCGATCTTGGCGCCGCAGCCGCCACAGCGCATCGCCGCGGTCGCCGTCATCGGCCGCAGCCCCTGGTACATCGCCATCCAGCGTGTATCGATCCGCCGCTTCCACGCCGCGGCAACCGCGCCGCTGAACGCCCAGCCGCCGCGCCAGGCCACGGCATTCCTCTCGGTCAACCCAACGATGGCCAGCGCCACACGCTGCGGCCGCCAGGGCTTCAGCGCCTGTCCCAGGGCCGCCCGGCACAGGTTCTCGGCCAGCGGCGCCCCCGCCCGCACCGCCCAGACCCCGGCCTTCGGGCGCGCCGATCCCGCGACGGTGGCGCAATCCCCGGCCGCGAAAACCCGGTCATGGCTGACGCTGCGCAGCGTCGGCCCGACATTGATGCAACCGGCAGCATCGCAATCCAATCCGGACTCGGCCAGGAACGGCGGCGCCACCACCCCGGTGGCCCACAGCACATGGTCGGCGGCGATCGCCCGCCCATCGGACAGCGCCAGATACCGGCCATCATGCCGCCCGGCCGCGACGCCGCTCACCACCTCCACCCGCGCCTCAACCAGCGCATCGCTGACCGCGCGCTGCACCAGCGCCGGCGCATTTCCCATCGGCACCGCCGCGCGCCCCACCAGCACCAGCCGCGCCCGCCCCGCCAGCCGCTGGGCCAGGGCGATGGCCAGCTCGCACCCCGCCGCGCCATTGCCCACCACGACAATCCGCGCCTCCGGCACCAGCCGTTCCTCGATCTCGGCCAGCCGCGCCAGGAAACGCCCGATCGGCTTGACCGCCAGCCCGGCTCCCCCCGCCGGCATCGCCGGCAGCCCGCCGACATCGACACTGAGATAGTCGAACCCCACGCTTGGCCGCCCGGTCACCGCGATTTCGCGCCGCACCAGATCGATCCCCGTCGCCTCGCCCAGGATCAGCCGCGCCCCGGAAGCCGCGGCCAGCTTGGCGCAATCCAGATGCGCCGCATCGAAATCATGCTCCCCGCGGATCAGCCCGGGCAGCATCCCGGAATACGGCGTGAACCCCTCGCGCGCCACCAGCGTCAGCCGCACGCCGGGCATCCCGCCCATGGCCGCGCGGCGCAACACCTCCACATGGGCGTGGCCCGCACCCAGCAGCACGATGTCAACGGAAACGGGAGGGTTTGGCGTCATCCGGCGCAGGTTACCCGTCCGCGCCGTTGTCGCCCAGCGTCAGCCATGGCGCGGGCAGGTCCAGCGTCAGCCATGGCGCGGGCAGGTATTGACGCCGAGCAGCGAATAGAGCGGGCAAAGGCGAAACGCCGCGGTCAGCAACGGCACCAGCCCAACCCAGCCCCAGGGTGTCTGCGGCCCGACGAACACCATGGCGATCAGCGCCACCCCGAAAACCACCCGCAGCACCCGATCGATCGTTCCGACATTCGCGTTCATGGCACCGGCCTCCTCTGCCGTGCCGCCATCTCACCCCGCCCGGCCCGTCGTGTCGGTGACTTCATCACCAACCGCCACGCCGCGCAGCGCTGCCGGATGCAGGATCGCCACCTGCCCGCGCTGGGACCGCACCCAGCCGCGCTGGGCGAAATGCTTCAGCGCCCGGCTGATCACTTCGCGCGCGCTGCCGATATCGGCGGCCAGCGCGGCATGGGTCCGCGCCACCATCCCGCCGGCATCCGCCGCCTCCAGCAGCCGTGCCGCCAGGCGCTGCTCGATGGAGCCATCCGCCATATCCTCGATCCGCGCCATCAGGTCGCCAATGCGCCGCGCACAGGCCGAAAAGGCAAAGCCGCGAAACCTCGCGGACACCGCCAGCAAATGGGCAAAGCCGGCCGCCGGCAGCACCACGGCCGTCACCGCCTCCTCCGCCACCGCCTCCGCCGAGGCATGCGCCTCCGTCATCAGGCAGGTGGTGCTCATGATGCAGGTCTGGCCCGGCAGGACCCGGTACAGCACGATCTCGCGCCCCGAGCGGGCAATCCGGCGCACCACCAGCCGGCCGCTGAGCAGGAACGGATAGGTCGCACAGAGGTCGCCGGGATGGAACAGCCCGGCACCCGGCTCCAGCCGCGCCGGCCGAATCTGGGACTCCAGATAGGCGCGCGCCGGCGGCTCCAGCCGGGCGAGCGCGGGGAACAGCTCGAAAATCCGCAAATCCATCGTCCGGTCTCCTGGCCCCCGGCGGTCCGGCCTCCGGTCCCTTCGAGGATGCGCCGAAGCTTTATGCCGCACTATGACTTGCCACGCCCGGCCGGGATCGGTACCATGTTTCACCCAAATAGAACACATGGGGGGCAATCGGAGCGACGGACCTTCGCGGCCAGCGTTCCCCTTGCGATGCCCGACAGGAAAGGCTGCGCGATGCCCGTACCGAAGATCGGCCCGCTTCTGCTGCTGGCCAGCCTCTCCGCCGGCCTGACGATGGCGATGCCGCAATCGCAGGCCCAGACAACGTTGCGCTTCGGCCTGGATTCGGACGCCGATGCGCTGGACCCCACGGTGGCGCGCACCTATATCGGCCGCATCGTCTTCGCCAGCCTGTGCGACAAGCTGGTCGATATCGACGACAAGCTGAACATCGTCCCGCAACTCGCCGAGCAGTTCGCCTGGGTCGACTCCAAGACCCTGTCGTTCAAGCTGCGCGCTGGCCTCACCTTCCATGACGGCACCCCGGTGGATGCCGAGGCGGTGCGCTACAGCCTGATGCGCCACCTGACCATGCAGGGCAGCACCCGCCGGGCCGAGATCGCAATGCTGGACAGCATCGAGGTGATCGACGCGCTGAACGTCAAGCTGCACCTCAAGGCCGCCAGCGCGCCCTTCCTGGCGCAGCTCACCGACCGCGCGGGCATGATCATCTCGCCCAAGGCCGCCGAGGCCGCCGGCAAGGACTTTCCCCTGAACCCCGTCTGCGCCGGCCCGTTCAAGTTCACCGAGCGCGTCGCCCAGGACCGCATCGTGCTCGATCGTTTCCCCGGCTACTGGAACAAGGGCGCGATCCATGTGGACCGCGTGGTGTTCCGTCCGATCACCGACCCCTCGGTGCGGCTGGCCAATCTCCAGGCCGGCGCGCTTGACTTCATGCAGGGCATCGCGCCCACCGACGTCGCCAAGATCAAGGCCGATCCCAAGCTGCGCGCGGTGATCACCGACGGGCTCGGCTACCAGAGCCTGACCTTCAACATCGCCAACGGCACGCGGCCGCGTACCCCGATGATGACCGACGCGCGGGTCCGCCAGGCCTTCGCGCTCAGCATCGACACCCAGGCGCTGATCGACGTGGTCTTCGCCGGCATCTTCACCCCGATCGCCCAGGCGGTGACGCCGGCCAGCCCATACTACAACTCCGACATCAAGCCGCGCGCCCGCGACATCGCCCGCGCCAAGGCGCTGCTCGCCGAGGCCGGGGTGAAGACCCCGCTGACCGTCGAACTGCTCGTCACCACCTCGCCGGAAGCGCGCCAGACCGGCGAGGTGATCCAGTCGATGGCCAGCGAGGCCGGCTTCGACGTCAAGATCCGCTCCACCGAAGTGGTCACCGCGCTGAAGAACTCCGATGACGGCGACTACGAAGTCTTCTTCATCGGCTGGTCCGGCCGCGCCGATCCCGATGGCAATCTGTTCAGCTTCATCCACAGCAATGGCGGCCCGCTCAACGCCTCGAAAGACCGCAACCCCGAGGCCGACTCGCTGCTCGACCAGGGCCGCGCGGTGACCGACCCCGCCGCGCGCAAGCAACTCTACAGCAAGCTCTCCGCGCGGCTGCGCGAGGACCTGCCGCTGATGTATGTCTATGCCTGGAAGAACCTGTTCGGCCACAGCACCCGCCTCTCCGGCTTCACGCCGGTGCCTGACGGCATCGTCCGTCCCCAGGGAATCAGGATCACGCCATGATGCGCCACCTCGCCATCGCCGCGCTCGCCTGCGGCCTCGCCCTGCCAGCCGTGGCGCAGACGCCGTCCACCCTGCGCATCGGCATCGCCGACGACGCCGACGCGCTCGACCCCACGCTGTCGCGCACCTATGTCGGGCGCATCATCTTCGCCGGGCTGTGCGATAAGCTGTTCGACATCGACGCCAAGCTGAACGTCGTGCCGCAGCTTGCGACCGGCTACGAATGGACCGATCCGCAGACCCTGGTGATCAAGCTGCGCGACGGCGTGACCTTCCATGACGGCGAGAAATTCGACTCGGCCGCAGTGAAGACCACCCTGGAACGCCACCAGACGATGCAAGGCAGCACGCGGCGCGGCGAGATCAGCGCCATCGACCGGATCGAGACGCCGGATCCGCTCACCGTCCGCCTGGTGCTGAAATCCGCCTCCTCGCCGCTGGTGGTCCAGTTTGCCGACCGGTCGGGCATGATCATGTCGCCCAAGTCGCTGGCGGCGCTCGGCAATGATTTTGGCAAGGCCCCGGTCTGCACCGGCCCGTTCAAGTTCGCCGAACGCGTGCCGCAGGACCGCATCGTGCTGGACCGCTTCGACGCCTACTGGAACAAGTCGGCGATCAACTTCGCCCGTGTGGTCTATCGCCCGATTGTCGACGCCACCGTGCGGCTGGCCAATCTGCAAGCCGGCGCCATCGATTTCGGCGAGCGCTTCCAGCCCAGCGACGTGCCAGAAATCAGCAAGGACCGGCGCATCACCCTGGTGCAGAATGCCGGGCTCGGCTTCACGGGCCTGACCTTCAACATGACCAACGGCACCAGGCCGCGCACCGCGATGATGTCCGATGCCAGGGTCCGGCAGGCCTTCGCGCTGTCGATCGACCGCGCGGTGATCAACCAGGTCGTCTACAACGCGGTGCATACGGTGAACGCCCATTTCGTCGCACCCGATAGCCCGTTCTTCGATCCCGCCATCAAGCCGATTCCCCGTGACGTCGCCCGCGCCAAGGCCCTGCTGGCCGCCGCCGGGGTGAAGACCCCGCTGACTGTCGAGCTGCTGCTGCCCAACAGTGCGGACCTGCGCCAGACCGGCGAGGTGATCCAGTCGATGGCCGCCGAGGCGGGGTTCGATGTGAAGCTGCGCACCACCGAGTTCGTCACCGCACTCGCCGCATCCGATGCCGGTGACTACGAGGTCTTCCTGATCGGCTGGTCCGGTCGGGCGGATGCCGACGGCAATGTCTACAGCTTCACCCATACCGGCCCGCCGAACCTCAATGCCCCGGGCTATTCCAACAAGGAGGTCGATGGCTGGCTCAACCAGGCGCGCGCGATCTCCGGCATTCCCGAGCGCCGCGCGCTCTACACCAAGGTGGCGGCGCAGCTGATGCAGGACCTGCCGCGCATGTACCTCTATACCCCGAACAACATCTTCGCGATGTCCACCAAGGTTAGCGGCTTCGTGCCGGTGCCGGACGGGATGGTCCGTCTGCAGGGCATGTCGATCACGCCATGAGGGGACATCTGGGGGTTCGCTTTGCCCAGGTCATTCCCACGCTGCTGCTGGTCAGCATCATGGTGTTCTGCCTGCAGCAGCTGATGCCGGGCGATCCCGCGCTGGTGCTGGCAGGTGAGGAGCGGGACCCGGAGGTGCTGGAGCAGATACGGCGCGAGCTGAAGCTCGATCAGCCGTTGGTGATGCAGTATTTCTACTGGATCACCAATGTGCTGCAGGGCGATCTCGGGTTTTCGTGGCGGATCCGGCAGCCGGTGACGGAGCTGGTTGCGACGAAGTTGCCGGTGACGTTGCAGCTGGCGAGCATGGCGTTTGTGATCGCAGTGTTCATCGGGGTGCCGATGGGGGTGCTGTCGGCGGTGAAGAAGAACACCGTTTGGGACTACCTGGCCAACGGGATCGGGTTGGCCGGGTTGTCGACGCCGAATTTCTGGTTGGGGATCATGCTGATCTTGCTGGTCTCGGTGCATCTCGGGTGGTTGCCGCCGTCGGGGTATGTGCCGTTGAGCGAGGATTGGCGGCAGTCATTGGCGACGACGATCATGCCGGCGTTTGTGTTGGGCAATGCGATCTCGGCGGTGTTGATGCGGCATACGCGCAGCGCGATGTTGACGGCGTTGCAGCAGGATTATGTGCGCACGGCGCGGGCCAAGGGGGTCAGCGAGACGCGGGTGGTGATCAAGCATGCGTTGCGCAATGCGCTGGTGCCGGTGGTGACTTTGGGGGCGTTGGAGTTGGGGACGTTGTTGTCGGGGGCGGTGTTGACCGAGCAGGTTTTCTCGATCCCCGGGTTCGGCAAGATGATCGTGGATGCGGTGTTCAACCGGGATTATCCGGTGGTGCAGGGTGTCGTGCTGGTGACGGCGACGGTTTACGTGATGCTCAATCTCATCGCTGACGTTCTGTATGTGATGATCAACCCGAGGCTGCGCGGCGCATGAGTGCAACGACGGTTACCAATCGTGCTGGCGCGGTGATGTCCACCGCGTCGCAGTCGCCGGCGCGGATGGCGGTGCGGCGGTTCACGTCGCGGCCGGCGGCGGTGGGTGGGCTGGTGGTGGTGGTGTTCTTCATCATCGTGGCGGTGTTCGCGCCGTGGATTGCGCCGTTCGATCCGATCAAGACGAGTTGGACGATGATCAGGAAGGCGCCGTCCTGGGTGCATTGGATGGGGACGGATGAGAACGGGCGCGATGTGATGAGCCGGATCATCTATGGCGCGCGGGCGAGCATGACGGCGGGGGTGATTTCGGTCACCATTGCGACCGGGGTGGGGGTGCCGATCGGGTTGCTGGCGGGGTTTGCTGGGGGCAAGACGGATATGATCATCGGGCGGCTGGTGGATGCGATGCTGGCTTCGCCGTTCCTGATTCTGGCGATTGCGTTGGCGGCGTTTCTGGGGCCGAGTTTGCAGAATGCGATGATTGCGATTGGCATTACCGCGACGCCGATTTTTGTGCGGGTGGCGCGCGGGGCGACGATCGATGCGGCGACGAATGATTATGTGGAGGCGGCGCGGGCGTTGGGCAATCCGCCGTGGCGGGTGGCGGTGCGGCATGTTCTGCCGAACATCATTCCGCCGGTGATGGTGCAGGCGACGCTGGCGATCGCAGGCGCCATCATTGCGGAGGCGAGTTTGTCGTTTCTGGGGCTGGGGCAGCAGCCGCCGGCGCCGTCCTGGGGGAGCATGCTCAATTCGGCGCAGCGGTTTTTGACCCAGGCGCCGTGGCTGGCGATTTTCCCGGGGGTGGCGATCTTTCTGGTGGTGTTGAGCTTTAACCTGGTGGGCGATGGGTTGCGGGATGCGTTGGATCCGCGGGCGAAGTAGGTATATTGCGATAACGGAATGAAATAGGCGCGGGTTTCCCCGGGGCCGTTATCGTGATTTTGAGCGCCAGGCGCGCGCGGCGGCCAGGACGTATTTCGGCAAAGGGCGGTCGGTGCTGGCTTGGTATTCGGGCGGATTTGTCACCGTGGAGCGCTTTTCGGGCTCCTTCACGCCACGCGCGCGGGGAGGGCGGGGTGGCAGGCGAAGGTAGTCGGGCGGGGTTACCCCGAGCATGCGGCAGAGGGGGCGCAGGAGGCGGCCGGCGCGGGGAACCTGCTGGACGAAGTCGCGCATCAGTTCCGTGTTGTGCAGCAGGTGTTCGAGGGTTCCGGCGCAGGGGGTTGGCCGCGGCGGGGATGCGGGCGTTGATCCAGGCGCGGGCGGCGGGGAGTCGCGGTTGCGCGGGGTGGGCTTCGGCGGCGGGCCTGCGCGGCATGCCGGCGCGCGAGGGACGCAGGGTGGGCAGGGTGTTGGATTGCCAGCGGGCGAAGAGGGTGCGGAAGCGCTGGGCGAGGCGGCCGAGGCGGATGGTGAGGTGGTGCCAGGTTTCCAAGGGCAGAGTCGTGGCGTGATCCCGTGAGGTGGTCGGCGCGAAGGCCTGGCTGCCGATCCAGACCATCTGCGGTCCGCGTGCCTGGGCGGCCATGAAGGCGCCCACGGCGGCGCAGAGCCGGCCGAGGATGGCGGTGAGGTGGGATAATATGTCATTCATGTTAGTTATTATACATCACTAATCAAGCGATGGCAATAGGTATTTGCGGTTCTTGGGAACTTTTTTTCGCATTGGTATCCTGTGTCGCCCGCTTCGCCCGGCCCGAGGTCATGGGATCAAAGGGCCGCCGGCCCTTTGCGGGTTGAGGGCAGAGCCCTCACCTTGCTTGGGTGCTTTGACGCGACACGACAGGGCTTCCTAGCAGCCTGTCGGACTTAACGCGACGCGGAAGCTGTCGGTAGAATTGTTGCATCGCTTCGCCGTTTTTGCTGTTTGGATATCTGCTGGATGGGCAATTTCCG
>CAXNGD010000086.1:0-8895 GCA_964201575.1 Acetobacterales bacterium
GGCGAGCACTGCACCTTCCCCGCAGTGAGCACCATGGCATGCTCGGCACCAGTCGGACGTTCAGGCCTGCCGCACATGCCAGAAACCGGAGGGGGATAAAGCGACCCTCGTTACGAATGCCGGGCGACAACTATATTGACACTCACCGATTGTTCGGCCTCTATCCCTTTCTGCGCAAGGTGTTTGCCGATGGCGGCTACCAAGGGCCGATCACGAGCAGGGCGTGGCGCAGTTCTTGACACAAATGCGGGTCGAGATCGTCAAGCGGTCGGACGCGGCACAAGGCTTCGTCGTTCTGCCACGCCGTTGGGTGGTCGAGCGCACATTCGCCTGGCTTGGTCGGTGCCGGCGCCTTGCCAAGGATTTCGAGAACAAGGCACGAAACGCCTTGTCGTTCCTCAAGCTCGCGTCAATCCGGCTCATGACCAGGAGATTATCTAATCATTGAGGTAGTTCCCGGACGGACTCTCAGCGCAGCTCTCGGGCATAATCAGGCCGGAATAGCCCATGCATAGAGAGTGAGAACAGAGCCAAAAAGAAGCAAAAACTTTCATCCGCTTCAGAGCGACTTCAGGAACAAGCCCAGCTTCACCAGCGCCGCGTTCTTGTCGGTTTGGTCCAGTGCGCCGAGTTCGGCGGCCAGGCGATCCATGGCGGCTTCGTAGATCTGGCGTTCGGAGAAGCTCTGATCGGGCTGGCCGGCATTGCGATGCAGGTCGCGCACCACCTCGGCGATCGAGATCGGATCGCCCGAGTTGATCTTCGCCTCGTATTCCTGGGCCCGGCGCGACCACATGGTGCGCTTGATCCGCGCCCTGCCCTTCAGCACCGCCAGCGCCTCGTCGAACATCTTGCGGGTCGACAGGCGGCGCAGTCCGGCCGAGCGCGCCTTGGCCACCGGCACCCGCAAGGTCATGCGGTTTTCCTCGAAAGTGATGTGGATCAGCTCGAGGTGGTGGCCGGCAATCTCCTCCTTGGCGATCTTCTCGACCTTGCCCACGCCATGGGTGGGATAGACGACATAGTCGCCCTCGGAGAACGACTCGTCCTTGTTGGATGCGCGCGAAATCGGCGCGGGACGTCCGTTCACCATGGCCGGAACCGGGCGCGGTGCCGGCTCGGGGGGCCGCGCCGCCGGTGTCTCGGCCAAAGCGGCGGCCGCCGGTCGGGGTGCTTGAACGTCATCGGCGGAAGCTGTCACGATCTGGCTGGTCTCGATCTGGGGTTTGGAAGGCGCCCTGGGTTGCACCGCCGCGGCTGCGGGGGTGGCGGATGGCGGTTTGGCGGCGGGCTTGACGGCCGCAGGCTTCGTGGTCTCAGGCTTCGTGGTCTCAGGCTTCTTGGTCTCAGGCTTCGCGGCCGCAGGCTTCGGTGCAGCGGGCTTGGCGGCAGCCGGCTTCGCCTTTGCTGGCGCAGCCTTTGGAGCGGGCGCGGCCTTTGGGGCGGGCGGCTTGGCGGCCACGGGTTTTGCAACCACGGGCTTTGCCGCCAGGGCCGCTTTCGCCTTGGCGGCAGGCGGCTTGTCCTGACTCGTCTTGGAGTCCTGGAGTGCCTTGACCGCGCCTTGCGACCGGTCCGACGCGCCGGATGTCTTCATGCCGAACCTCGTTTGCCTCAACAAACCCTACAAAATCACGCATCCTGCGGCAGACAGGGGGGAAGTCCATTCGCGGCGCTGCGAGGCGTGACCCCCAGGCACCGTCAAAGGCCCGCACCCTGTGCTGAGCAGGTTGGAGGTGCCGGTGCATCACGTAGCTGCGTGTCGCGACAGCCTCATCCACAACTGGAGTGTAACACAAAATCCGCGTGACGTCAGGGGGGTGGCGGCACTTCGCCGCAGAATCCGCTGGTTAAGCACGGCTGAGCGTCGATGGCGATTGTTATTATGATATCGTAACAATTAAGGCGCGACGAAATGTTGTGCAAGACGCGGCATTTGGCGGGGTTTTCCGGCAGGGGGGTCGCGGGCGGCGTGGGTGGGGGGTGGTGTCCGCGCGGCGGGGGGGGCTGGACGCGGGGGGGCTGGACGCGGGTGGGATGGTGGCGGTGCAGCTCGGCGTACGGATGCCAGGCATGCGGGTGCGGCAGGTTTGGGCACGGCGCGTTTGGGCGCGGGGTTGGTGGGACCTGGAGCGGGCGTGCGGGGCGGATTCGGGGTGGCGGGCATTGGCCCGGATGGGGGCGGGGGTGGGGGTGGGGTGCGGCGTGGCCGCTGGGGCCTGGTGCGGTAGGTTGCCTTCTTGCCAGAGCAGCAGGAGTTGTTCGAGGCGGCTGAAGAGGCGGGCGAGGATGGCCATGATCAGGGCGTGGATCCCCGATGGGAGCCCCAGGGGCCACCAAGCGGCGGCCGGGCACCGGGCAGATTCCGCCTGTGCGCTGGCGCGCAGTAGGCCGATCTGGTCGGCAAGGGGGGATACATGATGTGCCAACCCTCCTATACAGCTTATTTTACCTTACTTTGCAAGCCCCGATTCGCGAATTTGTGAATTATTTTCCCGACCTCGCCACAGAGAATCGGAAAAAGTTTTTTTGCTTCTTTTTGTTCACAAAAAGAAGAATCCTCCCTCCCCTACCCTCTCTGGAGCCCCTCAAATGCCCCGCCCCCAAGCCAAGTACGACCGTTTCCCCGGCTTCCTGGCGGCGGCTTCCGAGGAGACGGTAACTGGCCGCCTCGCGGCGATCGACAGGGCGTTGGGCGCGGGGATTGGCCACAGGCTGTTTACGGTGCTGGTCATCAACTGGGAGGCGGGCGAGAATCAACGCTGCTACAGCAGTCTGCCGGCGGCCTACCCGGTGGGCGGGGCCAAGCCGATCGTGGCGGGGAGTCTGGATGCGGTGCTGGCGGGGCAGTGCCGGTTCCTGGACACGTATGCGGCGATCGCGGCGGTGTTTCCGGACCATGCGCTGATCCGCAGCCTGGGCCGCGAGAGTTGCGTGAACATTCCGGTGCGCTGGGATGGGCGGACGATCGGGATGGTCAATGTGCTGCATGAGGCGCGGTGGTATGGCGCGGCGGATGTGCCGCTGTTCACCATCATGGCGGCGCTGGCGGTGCCGGCGGTGCAGGCGGTGATCGCCGGGTGGGTACGGGTCGAGTAGCAAAGCTCGAGGAAAGGAACTCAGCCGGGGAGTAAGCCCGGGCTCTGCCCGGACCCGCCAGGGGCCAAGCCCCTGGACCTTATTCATTTCGGCTTCGTGTCAGCCATGTTCGGCCAGGAACAGTAAAATCCGCCGGGCGAGCGCCGCCCATTGGGGCTCCGTCAGGTTGAACTCATGCGCCCCATCGATCAGGTGCACGCTGACCGCCGGCGACAGGGCGCAGCCGGCCACCGTTTCGGCGTCGCCGTAAGGGTCGTCGCGGCCCTGGATGATCAGCGTCGACGTCGTCAGCGTTGCCAGATGGGCATGGCGCTCGGGCTCGGGCGCGCGGCCGGGTCCATGGAACGGGAAGCCGAGGCACACCACCGCGGCCACGCCATGCTGCCGGGCGAACAAGGTGGCGCCCCGCCCGCCCGACGACCGGCCGAACAGCACCGGCCGGGTTTTCCATCCCGCGACCGAATGTTCGAGCCGTGCCACGCGGGCGGCGAGGTTGCGCTCATGATGGCCGCGATGGTCCGGTGGCAGCATCGCCGCCTGCGGCACCAATCCTTCCGACAGAAAGGGGTTCAGCGCCTGGAACAGCGCCCGCTCCACATGCTCGTCCGTCGGGTAGGAATCGCCGGCGAGGACGGCGGCCTGGTGGGAGGCATCCTGGTTCCGTCCGTTCTGGCCGAAGCCAGCTACGACGCCATCGTCAAAGCATGCAAAGACGCATGGAACTTCCTCGCGGAAGACCCAATGCGGATCGCATCCATCGGACATAGGCAGTGGGCGTGTGTCAGAAGCTAGGGCGGTTGGTATGACACCTCGCGGCTGCTCGTCTCGGTGATCACCTGGAGCCTGGTCACCGCGAAACCGAGCTGTCGCGTGTCGTCCGATTGCCGCAGCGCTGCCGGACAAAAGGCGGGCGCACGCAGCCGCACCTGGTCCAGCGGTGCGCGGATGCGAAAACCATAGCACCCCGGCGTCACCAGCGCCGGCCGCACCATCTGGCCGCCGATCGTCAGATACAGGGGTGCCTGCCGGGTTTGGGCAGAGGCGGTTGAATCGGCGATCATCAACATGAGCGGGACTCGCGCGGGCCACAGGAAGCAAGAGTGCGAGAGTGGGTCCCTGCGGGTTAACGAAGTACTACCGCGCTGGCGGCCCGCCGCCGCGACCCCGCCGCTACAACGCCAGCCGGAACTGCACGTCGCGATCGTCACGCCCGGCCTCCTGCCGGCCCTGGTGGCGATAGAACCCTTCCGCCCGCGTGCCTGGTCCAGTATCGAGATACGCCTCTTCCACGCCGATATCGCGCAGCCACCTGGTGCACAGCGCCAGAAGCCGTGTGGCGATCCCCCGCCCCTCCCAGCCCGGCCGCACGAACAGCGCCCAGATCAGCCCGGAGCGGTTGGCGATCGAGAACCCGATGATCGCGCCATCGGCCTCGGCCACCCAGCCGCGCCCGGGTCCGGTGATATAGGCCGCGGTCGCCGGGATCGTGACCGCCGTCCGGTCGGTCAGCACGTTCTCGCGCACCGAAAGCCGCACCGCCATGATCGAGCGGGCATCGGCGGCCACCGCCTGACGATAGCTGAAACGGCTCACCGCGGATGACCAGACCGGCTCACCGCCGGGCGGTGATGAACAGCCGGCGGAACGGCAGCAGCGTGGTGCCATCGGCGCGCCGGGGATAATGCGGCGCCACCGCCGCGCTGTACGCCGCCAGGAACCCTGCGCGCAGATCGGCCGGCAGCGGATCGAGGAACGGCCGCAGGCTTGTCCCGCTGGCCCATTGCACCGCCGCGTTCTCGCCGCTCAGCGCATGCAGGTAGACCGTCTCCCAGATATCCAGCTCGGCCGTGATCGGACGCAGGATATCCCAGTACTGCCCGGCCTCCAGGATCGGCGGCGCCCCCCCGACATCGGCCAGCAGCTTCGCCCACGGCCCCTGCGCCGCCACCTCGTGCTGCAACGCGCGGATCGGTGCCGCATGCATCGCCGGCATCTGCACCGCCATCACCCCGCCGCGCGCGACCTGGCCCAACAGGCGCGGACACAGCGTGTCGTGATCGCCCAGCCAGTGCAGCGCGGCATTGGTATACAGCACATCCACCGGAGCCTCGGCGGTCCAGCGGCCGAAATCCGCCTCGGCGAACCGGCAGCCAGGCGCCGCCGCGCGCGCCTTGTCCACCATCGCGGCCGACCCGTCGATCCCCAACACATCCGCACTGGGCCAGCGTTGTTTCAGGATCGTGGTGACATTGCCCGGCCCGCAGCCGACATCCACCACCCGCCCTGGTGCCGCGGCATCGATGCGCGCCAACAGGTCGAGCGCCGGGCGCAGCCGCTCATCGCCATAGCGCAGATAGAGCGCGGGATCCCACTGCATCGCCACGCCGACCGATGGTTTTTCAGACATGGGCCAGCACCGCGTCGCAAATCCGGGCAAGATCGGCCTCGGTCAGGTCGGGATGGATCGGCAGCGCCATGATCCGCTCGGCCAGATCCTCCGAGACCGGCAGCGCCGCGCCATCATGGGCATCGCGATAGGCCGGCTGGCGATGCAGCGGCTTCGGATAATAGATCGCACTCGGCACGCCGGCCGCCTTCAGCCCGTCCTGCATCCGCGTCCGCGCCGCATTGTCGGGCAACAGGATGGCATAGATCGCCCAGGCCGCCTTGGAATCCGCCACCCGCGCCGGCGTCACCACCGCATTGCCCAGCCGCGCATCGTAATACCGCGCCACCTGCTCGCGCGCTTCCAGCTCCTCCGGAAACACCGTCATCTTGCTCAGCAGCACCGCCGCCTGCATCGTGTCCAGCCGCCCGTTCATGCCGGTCCGCAGCACCTCGTAGCGCGTCGTCCCCTCGCCATGCGTGCGCAGGCTGCGGTACAGCGCGGCGCGCTCGTCGCTCTCGGTGAACAGCGCCCCGCCATCGCCATAGGCGCCGAGCGGCTTGGACGGAAAGAAACTCGTCGCCGTCGCATTCGCCATCACCCCCAGCATTCGCCCACCCAGGCTGGCGCCAAAGCTCTGCGCACAGTCATCCAGCGTCACCAACCCCTCGCGCCGGGCGATCGCCGCCAGCGCCGGCCAGTCCGCCGGCTGGCCGAACAAATCCACCCCGATCAGCATCCGCGGCGTGAGTTTCCCGCCCGCCCGCACCGCGGCAATGCGCGCCTCCAGATGCCCGGGGTCGATCTGGAACGTCCGCGGATCGACATCGACGAATACCGGCGTCGCCCCGAGCACCAGCGGCACCTCGGCCGTGGCGGTATAGGTGAAGGCCGGCAGGAACACCGCATCCCCGCGCCCGATCCCCTCGGCCATCATCGCGATCTGCAACGCATCAGTGCCTGAGCTGATCGAGATGCAGTGCTTCGCCCCGCAGAACGCCGCCAGCGCCTCCTCCAGCTCCACCACCTCCGGCCCCAGGATGAATTGGCAATGCGCCAGCACCGCATCCAGCCGCCGGCGCAAATCCACAGCGATGCGCGCCTGCTGCGCCTTGAGGTCGATGAAGGGGATCGCGCGGTCGTTCATGGCCATTCCTCAAGTCACCCAAAAGACCATCTCGCTGGTCTTCTTCGTGTAAAAAAGTTTGCTTCTTTTTTCAAAAAGAAGCGCTTTCTTCTGTTCTTTTTTTGAAAAAAAGAACCAAAAAAACTTTTATCCGCTTGGCATCCGGCTTACCCTGCCGGCATCCGCTGGTGTCGTGTTGTGGTCGAATTCGGGGATCTGCCGTGCAAGATGGGCCAAAGCGAGGCGGATATTGCCGCCGCGCGCCGCCGCCGCGATCTCGTCGATCGCCCGGCCGACGATCGCCGCGTCGGCGGTGCGCGGGCGGGCCATCATCAGCCCGTCATGCCCGGTCGGCAGCGCCGGCTCGCGGCCATGGAACAGCTCCTCGAACAGTTTTTCGCCCGGCCGCAACCCGGTGTAGCGGATCTCGACATCCACGTCGGGCCGCAGCCCGGCCAGGCGGATCATATTGCGCGCCAGGTCGGCGATCTTCACCGGCTCGCCCATGTCCAACACGAAAATCCCGCCATCGCGCAGGAAATCCGGTGCAGCCCCCGACGTATCGGAACCCTGACCCGCGCCGGCCGTGCCAACGACACTGGCCTGCAACACCAGCCCCACCGCCTCGCGCACCGTCATGAAATAGCGCTGCATGTCCGGATGCGTCACCGTCAGTGGCCCGCCGCGCGCCAGCTGGCGCTGGAACAGCGGCACCACGCTGCCGGTCGAACCCAGCACATTGCCGAAGCGCACGGTGATGCAGCGCATCCCGCCCCCAGCGCCGGAACCGGCCGCCCGCGCAGCGATATCCAGCGCCTGGCAATACATCTCGGCCAGCCGCTTGGTCGCGCCCATCACGCTGGTCGGGTTCACCGCCTTGTCCGTCGAGATCAGCACCATCGCCGACGCCCCGGCCGCCCGCGCCGCATCCGCCACATGGCGCGTCCCGGCGGCGTTGGTCAGCATCCCCTCGGCCGGGTTCGACTCCACCATCGGCACATGCTTCAGCGCCGCGGCGTGGAACACCAGCTCGGGCCGGAACTGCTCGAACACCGCGCCGATGCGCGCCGCGTCGCGCACATCGGCAATCACCGCATGGCGCGCCACCAGCGGCGCGGCCTCGCCCAGCTCCAGGTCGATCTGCCACAGCGCGAACTCGCCGCTGTCCAGCAGCACCAGCTGCTCCGGCCCAAGGGCGGCCACCTGCCGCGCCAGCTCGGAGCCGATCGTCCCGCCCGCGCCGGTGACGATCACCCGCCGCCCCTGCACCAGCCGCGCCATGCCCTCGCGATCCAGCCGCACCTGCGGCCGGTTCAGCAAATCCTCAATCGCCACCGGCGTGAGCTGCAACCCGCCCACCCCCTTCGCCCCCGCACGCTCGGCCGTATCCAGGCTGGTCAGCCGCGGCGCGCTCGCCACCCGCACCCCCTCCTGCTCGGCAGCTTCCATCACCTGCGCCAGCGCTGCACCACCCAGCGCCGCATCAGTGATCACCAGCGTGCTCGGCAGCCGCTCGCCCTCGCGCAGCCGCGTCAGCACCGCGCCAAGCTCGGCCAACCCGCCCAGGATCGGCTGGCCATTGATCCGCCGCCCGGTCTGCCCGCTGCCCGTTGAGATCAGCCCGATGACATGGAATGGCGGCGCCCGCTCGGCCGCCAGCGCGCGCAGGAACAGGTCGCTCGCATCGCCCGCACCGATCAACAGGATCGCCGCCCCGCCGCTGCCCCCGCCGCCACCATGGCCCGCCCCGCGCCCCTCCTGGGTCAACCGATAGGCAAGGCGCGGTGCCGCCAGCAGCACGATCAGCGCCAGCGCATGCGCCACTGGAAAGCTCGGCCCCGGCAGCGCCACCCCGCCCTCGCGCAGCCCCACCGGAAAGATCGCCGCCGCCGCGATCGCCGCCGCCGCCACCGCCAACAGGTCCTGCGTGCCGGCAAAGCGCCAGTACTGCACCGAAAGCCGGAACGGGAGCCCCGCCAGCAACAGCGCCAGCACCGCCCAGCCGCCCGTCCATAGCGGCGCCTGCCACCCCACCAGCCAGCACGCAAGCGCCCAGACGCCGGCGGCCAGCATGCCGTCCAGCCCCACGTTCAAGCCGATCCGCACCAGGGAGCGCCGCGTCGCCATCCGCCTTCTATACGCCCCCCGCCCGCGTCGGCCTATACGCCTCGGCTCGCGGGCCAGGCGAATCGCTTGAACGTCATGCGTTCCCTCTGAGCACTGTCTCCAGGTAATCGACGTTCCACCCGGCCTTCTTGCGGCGGTTTTTGAAGCTTGTGGTGGG
>CAXNGD010000087.1:0-8867 GCA_964201575.1 Acetobacterales bacterium
TACGTCTGCGCGCCATGCCGAGCGGGACATGCGCTCGATCAACTGGGCGCGGGGGTGGCATGGCCGGATATGCGGTCCTGGTTTGGAGGTCTGGCCCCTTGGTAGCGCAGGCATCCGGGCGCGGCCAGAGCGTGCGCGTTCATGGCGCGGGCCGGCGGTTGAGGACTCGCCTGGGCGGGTGGGGTCCGGCATAAGCATGGCGGTGTCTTGCCGCGACGGGCCGGACGGGCAAGGGAGCCGCGCATGACCTGGTCGATCCTGACGCGTGATGCCGATACCGGGGCGCTGGCGGTTGCAGTGGCAACCTGCAACTTTGCCGTGGGGGCCAGCGTGCCGCATATCCGCGCGGGGGTGGGGGCGGTGGCGTCGCAGTCGTTTTCCAACCGGTATCTGGGGCCGGCGATCCTGGATGCGATGGCGCGTGGGTTGTCGCCGGAACAGGCGATCCGCGGGGCGGTGGCCAGCGATGACGGGCGCGGATTGCGGCAGGTGCATGCGATCGACACGCGGGGGCGGACGGCGGCCTGGACCGGCGAGAATTGCGTGATGTGGTGCGGCGCCAAGGACGGCGCGTCGGTGAGCGTAGCGGGCAACATGCTGGCGGGCGCGGCGGTGGTGGGGGATACGCTGGCGGCGTTTCAGTCGGGCGGGACGCTGGCACTGCCGGAGCGGCTGATGACGGCGATGCAGGCCGGGCAGCGCGCCGGGGGGGATGCGCGCGGGCAGCAATCGGCGGCAATGCGGCTGTTCACTACTGAGGATTTTCCCGATCTGTGCATCCGCTGCGATGACAGTAAGGCGCCGCTGGATGAGCTGGCGTGGCTGTTGGCGTTGTGGCGGCGGGATCGCGAGCCCGGTTTGGCGAGCGCGCCGCGGCGGGCCGATCCCGCGGGGGCGATCGACCTGGATGCCATCGATGCGCGGTTCATCGCGGCGGGCTCACCGTTGCGGGTGCGGCGCTAGGCTTTGCAATCGCCGGCGGAGTTGCCATCTTGGGTGCCAGTTAAACCGGGAGACGACCAATGGCCGTGACTGTGAAAGACCTGCTGGAAGCCGCCAATGCCGCGGTGCCGAAGATTTCGCCCGACGAGGCGAAGGCGCTGATCGCGCAGGGCGCGCTGGTGGTGGATGTGCGCGATGGGACCGAGGTGGCCAACGGGAAGGTCAAGGGCGCGGTGCATGCCCAGCGCGGGCTGATCGAGTTCAAGGCGGATTCGGCGTTTCCGAGCCATGATCCCGCCTTTCAGCAGGGTCGCACGGTGATCGTCTATTGCGCGTCAGGCGGGCGCTCGGCGCTGGCGGGCAAGACGCTGAAGGATATGGGGTTCAGCGATGTGCGCAATCTTGGGGGGTTCAAGGGGTGGGTGGATGCTGGGGGTGAGGTGGAGAAGTAACGAAAAGCCTTCATTTTTCTGAAGAAAAAGAAGCAAAAAGATTTTTCTGGATTGTGGCCGGGTGCCCGTAGCGGGTACCCGGTCCCACGGATAAAAGTTTTTGGTTCTTTTTTTCAAAAAAGAACTGCTTCCTTAGCTTGCCTCTAGAGTCTCGCGGAGCATCTCCAGCTCCAGCCATCGTTCCTCGGCAGCGGCCAGTTCGATGGTGGTTTTGGTCAGGGCGTCGGTGGCTTTTTGGAACGCCTGGGGATCGCGCCGGTAGAGGTCGGGGTCATCGAGTTTGGCCTGGTGCCGGGCGATCTCAGCCTGGAGCTTTTCCATCTGCGTAGGGAGCTGTTCCAGGGCGTGCTTGTCCTTGAAGCTAAGTTTTCGCAACGGTGCCACGATGGTCGGGGCGGCGGGCTTTGGCTTGGCAGGCTCGCGGGTGGATTGCTGTCCGACGGGGAGCCAGGGGGGCGCGCCGCGCTGCGCCAGCATGTCCGACCAGCCGCCGGCGTAGTCCTGCCAGGTGCCGTCGCCTTCGGCCACCAGGACATTGGTGCAGACGCGGTCGATGAAGTCGCGGTCGTGGCTGACCAGGAGGACGGTGCCGGGATAGTCGGCCAGGAGTTCCTGGAGCAGTTCGAGGGTTTCGAGATCCAGGTCGTTGGTGGGTTCGTCGAGCACCAGGAGGTTGCCGGGCTTGGCCAGGGCGACGGCCAGCGCGAGGCGGCCGCGTTCGCCGCCGGAGAGGACGCCGACGGGGGTGCGGGCCTGTTCGGGCGGAAAGAGGAAGTCCTTCATGAAGCCGATGACGTGGCGGGCCACGCCGTTGACGATGACCTGGTCGCCGCCGCGGCGGCCATTGGCGCCGGTCAGGGTGTCGGCCAGCGTCGTGTCGGGGTCGAGCGAGTCTCGGCGCTGGTCCAGGGTTACCATCTGGAGGGCTGCGCCGAGTTTCACGGAACCGGAGTCGGGTTCGAGCGCGCCAGTCAGCAGGTTGAGCAGGGTGGTCTTGCCGGCGCCGTTCGGGCCGATGATGCCGACGCGGTCACCGCGCAGGACGCGGGTGGTCAGGCCCTGGACGATCGGGCGGTCCCCGAACGACTTGTCCACGCCCTCGGCCACCACGACCATGCGGCCGGAGATGTCACCCTCGGTGGCGGTGAGTTTGGGGCCGCCGGCGGGGCCGCGCATCTGCTTGGTGCGGGCGCGCAGTTCGTGCAGGTCGCCGAGGCGGCGGACATTGCGCTTGCGCCGGGCGGTGACGCCATAGCGCAGCCAGTCTTCTTCCATCACCAGCTTGCGGTCGAGCTTGTGGCGCTCCTTGGCTTCTTGTTCGAGCGTGTCGTCGCGCCAGGATTCGAAATGGGCGAAGCCGCGGTCGAGCCGGCGGGCGGTGCCGCGGTCGAGCCAGACGATGCCGCGCGAGAGCGATTCGAGCAGGCGGCGATCATGGCTGATCAGCACCATGGCCGAGCGCAGGGAGGACAATTCCGCTTCGAGCCAGGCGATGGCGGGCAGGTCGAGATGGTTGGTCGGCTCGTCCAGCAGCAGGATGTCCGGCTGCGGGGCGAGCACGCGGGCGAGGGCGGCGCGGCGGGCCTCGCCGCCGGACAGGCGATCCGGGTGTTCGGTGCCGTCGAGGCCGAGGGCTTCGAGCAGGGTGCGCACGCGGTGCGGGTCGTCGCCCGGGCCGAGGCCGGCTTCGGCATAGGCCAGTGTCGAGTCGAAGCCGGCGAGGTCGGGCTCCTGCGGCAGGTAGCGCACGGTGGCGCCGGGCTGGACGAAACGCTGTCCGGAATCCTGCGCGAGCAGGCCGGCGGCGACTTTCAGCAGGGTGGATTTGCCGGAGCCGTTGCGGCCAACCAGGCAGAGCCGGTCCCCGGGAGAGACGGCGATTTCCGCGCCGCGCAACAGCGGGGCGGTGCCAAGCGTGAGGTGAATGTCGGACAGGAAGAGGATTGGGGGCGCCATGCGCGGGCTTCTAGCATGGCATTCGGTGCGGCGCCTGCATGAGACGGCTTGCGCGTGCGCAAGATGCGCGGCAGGCTTGTGTTACAGGCATGTCATCTGGGGGACATGCCTGGGGCGGACCAACCGCTCCATCCCTTTGGCCTGATCCCATTGGCCTGGCGTTCGGACAATCGGCAGCATCGTCTGCCAAAACCAAGGAGAGCCTGCATGCTGACACGCCGTTCCACTTTCAAAGTCGCAGCCGGGATTGCCGCCGCCGCCAGTATTGGCGTTGAGGCCCATGCCCAAGCCAAGGACAAGGTCATCAAGGTTGGCCTGAACCTATCCTACACCGGTGCCGACGCGCTCGGCGCGCAGCGCATCGCCAACGGGGCGCAGATGGCGTTTGACGATGCCAACCGCAAGAAGACCGTGAAGGGCCACGTTTTCCAGATCGAGAAGTTTGACGACGCGACCGCCACAGCCGGCCAATATGACCCCGCCCAGGGCGCGATCAACGCGCGCAAGATGGTGTCCGACCGCGCGATCCTGGCCGCGATCGGGCCTATGATGTCCGGCGTGGGCAAGGCGATGGCGCCGATCCTGTCCGGCGGCAACCTGCCGATCATCACGCCCTCGGCCACCAATCCGGACATCACCGACCCGAAATTCGCCGCCCAGTACCGGCCGCAGGGCAAGGCGGTGTTCTTCCGCACCGTCACCACGGATGCCTACCAGGGTCCGAATATGGCGAATTTCTATGCCGACGTGCTGAAGGTGAAGACGCTGTTCGTGCTGGACGACAGCGGCGCCTTTGGCGTGGGCATCGCCGACACCTTCGAGGCGCAGGCAAGGAAGAAGGGCATCACCGTGGTGGGCCGCGACCGGCTTGACCCGAAGGCGGCCGACTACTCGGCGGTGCTGACCAAGATCAAGGCGGCGGGCGTGCAGGCGATCTACTACGGCGGCGTCAGCCTGGCCGGCGTGAAGCTTGCCAAGCAGTCGTACGACATCATCCCGAACGTCATCAAGGGCGGCGGCGACGGCATCTGGGGCACCGACTTCCTGACCGCTGGCGGCTTCCCGGCCGTTGAGGGCTGGTATGCCACCCAGGCGAGCCCGGAACTGGTGGGTGATCCCGCCCTGGCCGGCTGGAACAAGCTGTATGCCGATCGCTTCAAGAGCCAGCCGGACAACTACACAATCACCGCGCACAGCGCGGCCGAGGCGATCGTGGAAGCGGCGCGCATGGTGGCCGCGACCGGCAAGCCGGTGACCCGCGATGCCATCCGCGACGCGCTGCAGAGCGTGAAGGTCAAGACGATCCAGGGCATGGTCGAGTTCGATGCCAATGGCGACATCAAGAGCAAGGTCGTCAGCGTCTATCAGATCAAGAAGGACGCCTCGAAGGGTCTGGACGATCCGTCTGCCCAGTACAAGTACCTGTCGGTCGCGCCGGAGTCCTGAGCACCCCTGCCTGACGAGAGTCCGTCCCGGCAGGTTTCGGCCGGGGCGGACTCCCCCCTTTTCCCCACTGCCGGCCTGGTGCGCGCGCCGCACTGGGTGGAGGCGCGTGTGTCCGGAGACCCTGGTTAGATGACCTTCTACGATCTGCTGCTGCAGCAGGTGATCAACGGGCTGAGCCTGGGTGCGATGTATGCGCTGCTGGCCCTGGGCTTCACGCTGGTCTACGGCATCCTTGAGTTGATCAATTTCTCGCATTTCAACGTGTTCATGGTCGGCAGCTTCGTCGGCCTGTTCCTGTTGGAGGCGATGGGCGTGTCCGGGCAGCTCACCATCATGACCGGGCTGCCGCTGGTGGGGGTGCTGGCGGTCGCCTTTGCCGGCAGCATGCTGTTCTGCGGCGGGCTGGGGGCGGTGATTGAGCGGTTTCTCTTGCGGCCCTTGCGCCAGGTGCGCGGGCCTGCGCCGATGATCACCACCATCGGTATCTCCTACATCCTGTTCAACATCGTCATCCTGACCCAGGGCGCGGACTCGAAGAACTTCCCCAATCCGCTGCCGCCGATCGTCTGGCACATCGGCGGCGCGGAGCTGCGGCTGCGCGAGGTGCTGATCTGGGCGGTGGCGCTGTTGCTGATGGGCGGGCTGACCTATTTCGCCGGCTACACCAAGATGGGCAAGGCGATGCGCGCCACCGCGCAGGACCCCGAGGCGGCGCGGATGATGGGGGTGGATGTCGACCGGGTGATCTCGGTGGCGTTCTTCCTCGGCGGCGCGATGGCCGGCGCCGGCGGGCTGATCTTCGGGCTGTACTACAACTTCACCAGCTTCATCATCGGCTTCAAGACCGGGCTGTTCGCCTTCACCGCCGCCGTGCTGGGCGGGATCGGCAATGTGCCCGGGGCGATGATCGGCGGAATCCTGATCGGGCTGATCGAGGCGATGTCGGGGGCTTACATCGCGTCCGCCTGGTCCGATGTCATCGTGTTCTCGATCCTGGTGCTGGTGCTGGTGTTCATGCCCTCGGGCCTGCTGGGGCGCGTTGCCCCGAACAAGTCGTAGGGGGGCAGGGAGATGATCACCGCTGCCAAGACCGCTCTGATGCGTCCGTTCGAGAACATGGAGCCGCAGAAGCGCCGGCTGCTGGGTTTGAACGCGCTGGTTGTCCTGCTGATCCTGTTTCCGTTCCTGCATGATAACGACGCCAATATCGATGCCATGGCCAATGCCGGAACGCTGGTGGCGCTGGCGCTGGGGCTGAATATCGTGGTCGGCTTCGCCGGCCTCCTGGATCTCGGCTATGCCGCGTTCTACGCGCTGGGCGCCTACTACTATGGTATTTTCACCGCGTTCCAGATCATGCCGCCCTGGGGCGAGTTCTGGGTGCCGTTCGAGTTCGTCGGCCTGGTGCAGAAGGTCAATCGCGGCGGGCCGGACCTGGTGCATTTCACCCTCAGCTTCTGGCTCGCGCTGCCGACGGCGGCGATCATCACCGCGGTGTTCGGCGTCCTGTTCGGTGCCCCAACGCTGCGGCTGCGCGGCGACTACCTGGCCATCGTGACGCTGGGCTTTGGCGAGATCGTGCCGATCGTGGCGCGCAACCTGGACGGTTTCACCGGCGGGGCCGCCGGACTGAACGGCGTGCAGGCGCCCAAGCTGTTCGGCTGGTCGTTCGGTGTCCAGGCCTGGCCGTACTACTACGTCGTGCTGGCGTTGGTCGCGTTGCTGATCTTCATCTCGTTGCGGCTGCGCGACAGCCGGACCGGGCGGGCCTGGCGGGCGATCCGCGAGGATGAGACGGCGGCCAGCGCGATGGGCGTGAACCTGGTCAACTACAAGCTGCTGGCGTTCGCCACCGGGGCGGCGTTCGGCGGCATGACCGGCGTGGTGTTCATCGCCAAGTTGCAGACCGCGACACCGGACATGTTCAATTTCAACGTCTCCGCGATGCTGCTGGTGATGGTGGTGCTCGGCGGCATGGGGAGCGTGTGGGGCGTGGTGCTCGGCGCGTTCCTGTTGCAGATCATGCAGTCCTGGTTCCTGCCGGAGGTATCCGGCGTGCTGCGGATGATCGGTGAGGCGCTGGAATGGGGCTGGCTGGCGCGGATCGAGCTGGTGGAGGGCATCCAGCTGATCTTCGGCGTGATCCTGGTGTTCATGATGCTGTATCGCCGCGACGGGCTGATCCCCGCGGTCAAACGCCAGGGCGCGTTGCACATCACGCAACAGGCAGCCCAGGTTCAGCGCGGCGGCTTTGTCGGGCTGGACCGGATTGGCAAGTGGAGCCCGGGAACCGGCAACGCGCTGGAGATCAAGGGCGTCACGGTGCGGTTCGGTGGCTTGGTGGCGCTGAACAGCGTGGATCTCGTGGTGCCGGCCGGCGGGGTGGTGGCGGTAATCGGGCCGAACGGCTCGGGCAAGTCCACCCTGTTCAACGTCATCACCGGCCTTGTCGAGGCCGATGGCGGCAGCATCAAGTTCGAAGGGGTGGAGTTGCTGGGGCTGCGGCCGGACCAGGTGCTGGAGCACGGCGTGGCGCGCACCTTCCAGAACATCCGCCTGTTCCCCAACCTGACGGTGCTGGAGAACGTGCTGATCGGCGAGCATGCGCGGCTGACCACCGGGCCGGTGGGTGCCGTGGCCGGCACATCGAAGTCGCGTGCCGAGGAGGAGGGGGCGCTGAAATGGGCCACCGACATCCTGGCCCTGTTCGGCAACCGCCTGACCCCGCGCGCCGGCCAGATCGTCAGCGGCCTGTCCTATGCCAACCGGCGCCGGGTGGAGATTGCCCGCGCCCTGGCCTCGCGGCCGCGCATCCTGTTGCTGGACGAGCCGACGGCGGGGATGAACCCGGCGGAGACGCTGGAGCTGGCCGAGCAGATCAAGAGCCTGCACGAACTTGGCCTGACCATCCTGCTGATCGAGCACAAGCTGGATGTGGTCACCCGGCTGGCGCAGAACGTGGTGGTGCTGGACCACGGCGAGAAGATCGCCGAGGGGCCGGCGGACGAGGTGCGGCGCAACGAGGAGGTGCTGCGCGCCTATCTCGGCCGGGCGGCGACGGCTGCCGCGGCCAAGGAGAAAAGCAATGCGTGACGGCTCCACCCTGCTCGAGTTCAAGGGCGTCAACACGTATTACGGCGATCTCCATGTGCTGAAGAACGTCGACTACACCATCGGCCGCGGCGAGATCGTCTGTCTGCTGGGCGGCAATGCCTCGGGCAAGTCCACTACGATGAAGACGATCATGGGGGTGGTCCAGCCGCAAAGCGGGACCGTGACCTATGACGGCCAGGTGATCAGCGACCTGTCAACCAGTGAGCGGGTGCGGCGCGGGATCGCCCCGGTGCTGGAGGCGCGCCGGTTGTTCCCGCGCATGACGGTGTTCGAGAATCTCGAGATCGGCGCTTACACGCGCAAGAAGGGCCCGGAATTCGACGAGGACCTGGAGCGCGTCTACCAGCTGTTCCCCCGCGTGAAGGAACGCCGCACCCAGCTCGCCGGCACGCTGTCCGGCGGCGAGCAGCAGATGGTGGCGATTGGCCGCGCGCTGATGAGCCGGCCCAAGCTGATCTGCATGGACGAGCCCTCGATGGGCCTGTCGCCGCTGTTCGTGGAGCAGGTGTTCGACATCATCCAGATGATCAACAAGCAGGGGGTGACGATGTTCATGGTGGAGCAGAACGCCGCCATGGCACTGTCGATCGCGCACCGGGCCTACGTGTTGCAGACCGGGGTGGTGGTGCTGTCGGGCACGGCGGCGGAGATGCAGCAGAACGAGATGATCAAGCAGGCCTATCTCGGTGAGATGCAGGTCGAGGGGGCGGCCTGAACCAAGGAAGCAAGATTCTTCTTTTTTTGAAGAAAAAGAAGCAAAAAGACTTTCCCCCGATTTGGCCGGGCCTTCGCGACGGGCACCGGGCTAAAACGGATGAAAGTTTTTGGCTCTGTTCTCACTCTCTATGCATGGGCTATTCCGGCCTGATTATGCCCGAGAGCTGCGCTGAGACAGGCTCGGCTGTTGGGGTTTGGGTTGAGTGTGGCGAGGTGGAACCAGTTGAGGTAGTTGCCGAG
>CAXNGD010000088.1:0-8700 GCA_964201575.1 Acetobacterales bacterium
CCTTGACGAACCGGTGAACGCTGTCGTGGGCGCCGTCATAGCCGCGGCCGCGCAACGCCTCAAAGAGCCGCTGTGTCGATCGGCGCTCACGCCGAGGCAGCCTCGCTTGCGCCTCCAGGATCTCGGTCAGGACCTCGACCCATTCTCCCGGCTTCGGTGCAGGCTGCACCCCACGCTCGTATTTGAGCTCGGTCGCCTGTCCGCGGATCACCTTGCGCACCGTCGTGCGCGACACCGACAATGTCCGAACGATCTCCTTGATCGGCAATTGCTGATCAAAATACGCGCGACGTATTCGGCCAATCAGCTCCACGCCAATCATCCCCAAAAACCCTTCCAAGCCAACACCGGACTACACGGAAGGGACGCTCACACGCGCAGCGTCAGAGGGGTCACTTTTGGACGCGAAAAACGCCCCTCAGGGGGTCAATATTGCAAGCGATTTTACACGCTTGGCGATCCCGCGCGGGCGATGGCGGCGCTGGGGGTGCGGGCGGTGGTTGGGCTCGATGCGGGACTGGCGCAGACGCTGGCGTGGCTGGAGCCGGCCGAGGCGTGACGCGGATCACGGCGCTGGGGCGGTTGGGTGCGGCGGGGTCGCTTCAGGCCCGGGCGAAGGCTGCGCGGGCGCGATGGATGAGGCCGGTCAGCGAGGACATCGGCATCATCTCGATCCAGTGCAGCGTGGCGCTGGCGGAGGCGAGGTTCGTCTTGTAGCGGTGGTCGCCGGCGAGCAGGTCGTATGCCGCCAGCCCCTCCGCGGCATAGGTCTCGGCGACGAGATGGTGGCAGGTCAGGCCCGGCTTGTGGTGCGGCGACGGAGCGGCCGCGCAATCGAAGCCGGTCTGGTCGTTCGCGGCGCGGTTGTGCCAGCGGATATTGTACAGATTGCCCAAGGTGTGCGGGCCTGCGGCGACGCGGAGCAGGCCGGACTCGTTCAGCCACAGCCTTGTGCCGGCGGGACGGCGGCGGCGGTTGAACAGGCCGAGGGCGACAAGCGTGTCGCCACCCGGGCCTGGAGCAGGCAGGGATCGGGGAAGAATACCGCCGGGCGTGGGACATTCCAATTGGCCGGCTGATCCGGCGGATCAATCGGCCGGCGGCGCGCGGCGGGCCCTCGCGCCGCGATGGCAGGATGGGCATTATGCTTGGCGATCGATGACGAAGGATGAACGTGTCACTCGCGGCCCTGTTCCAGACGGCGTTTGTCGAGCCGCCGATCAACCTGTTGCTGGCCACCGTGATAGGGCTGGTGCTGATGAGCGATGCCGGGCGGCGCTCGGTGCGGCGGCGCGTTGGCGGGTGGATCGCGGCGCTCGGGCTGGGCGGACTGGTGGTGCTGTCGCTGCCGGTCACGTCGTGGCTGTTGCTGACGGCGCTGGAGCGGGGGATGGTGCTGGAGCCCGCCGCCGACGCGGCGCCGGAGGCGATCGTGATCCTGAGCGCCGAGGAGTTGCGCGCCGTGCCCGGCGGGATCACCGGGCCGCCCGATCTCGGCGCGCTGACGCTGCAGCGGCTGCGGGCGGGGGCGCTGTTGCACAAGCGGACCGGACTGCCGATCCTGGTCAGCGGCGGCGTGCTGCGTCCGGGCGAGCCGCCGATTGCACATGCGATGGCGCGGGTGCTGGCGGGCGAGTTCGATGCACCGCCGCGCTGGATCGAGGATCGCTCGGCGACGACCTGGGAGAATGCCGCCTTCTCCGCCGCGGTGCTGGGCGGCGAGCGGGTGCGGGCCGTGTTCGTGGTGACCCATGGCTGGCACATGCGGCGCAGCCTGTTGGCGTTTGGGCGCACCGGACTGGCGGCGACGGCGGCGCCGACGCATTTCACCGGGCCGGCCAGCCCGGATGCCGGATCCTTCGTGCCGAACGCGCATGCCTGGTCGCAGGCGCGCTACGCGATGCATGAGTGGATCGGGCTCGCCTGGTACGCGGCATGGAGTCAAGCGGTGGGGGATCAGGCGGCGGGGGCGACGCCGTGAGGATTTTCGAGACGCCGGATGAGCTGCCCGAGGCGGCGGCGGCGTTGTTGGGGCGGGACGGGTTCTTCTCCAGCCTGGCGTGGTGGCGCACGGTGTGGGCGGCGGGGGTGGCGCCGGGGACGACGCCGATCGTCGCATGGTCGCAGGATGGCGCGGGCGGGGTGCTGTTCGCGCTGCCGCGGCATGGCAACGGGCGGATCGAGGCGCTGACCAATCCGTACACCTGTCGGTACCAGCCGATGGCCGGGCCGGGGGCGGATTTGCGGATGGCGGGGCGGGCGCTGGCCCGGCTCGGGCGGGGCGGCGGGGTAGTGCGGCTGGATGCACTGGCGCCGGAGTGGCCGGGCCTGGCCGAACTGCTGGCAGGGGCGCGGGCAGGCGGGATGGTGCCGCTGCGCTTCGAGCATTTCGGCAATTGGCATCAGCCGACGGCGGGGCTGGACTGGCGAGGCTATCTGGCGGGGCGGCCAGGTGCGCTGCGCGAGACGGTGCGCCGCCGGCTGCGGGCAGCGGAGCGCGACAACGGCTTGGCGGTGGCGGTGGTGGTGGCGCCGGAGGCGGTGGCCGGGGGGATCGGCGAGTACGATGCGGTCTATGGCCGTAGTTGGAAGGAGCCCGAGCCGTTTCCGCGCTTCAACGCCGAGCTGATGCACCAGGCTGCCCGCGAGGGGGTGTTGCGGCGGGGCGTGCTGCGGCGCGAGGGGGAGGCGATCGCGGTGCAGCTTTGGATCGTGCGCGACGGGGTGGCCGCCTTGCTGAAGCTGGCGCATGACGAGGCGTTCAAGCCGATCTCGCCGGGAACGGTGCTGAGCGCGTGGATGATCCGCCGGCTGCTGGAGGAGGAGCGGGTGGCGAGCATCGATTTCGGCCGCGGGGATGACCCGTACAAGCAGCTCTGGACGTCGGAGCGGCGCCAGCGCGTGGGGGTGCTGCTGGCCACGCCGTGGCATCCCGCGGGGGCCGCGGTGCTGTTGCGCCATGGCCTGGGGCGGCTGCGGGCGCGATTGCGGCGGTAGGCGACGGCACTCAGCGCACGAAGCGTCGGTTCGCCACCCCCGAGCGGACCGCAGCGGCGCCAACCTGGAACGCAGGATGCACTGGGCGCAGACCCGAGGCGGCCTTGACCTTGCCTGCGACCCCCAGCGCCGTCTCCACGTGAAATCGCGTGATCGCGGCCATAGTGATCAGCACATAATAGAACTCGAAATAAGCCATGCTGAGGGCGCCGCCGGACACTGCATAAGCAATCAGCGAGAAGTTCAGCGCCAGTGCCAGGTCTCGCGCCCAGTGCAGATCCTCTCGGTATCGGGTCAGTTTACCGATAACATACAGATTTCGGAAAGAAATCGCCAACAGGGCCAGGAAAAGCAACAGCCCAATGAAGCCGGTATCACCCAGAACCTGCAAATAGATGCTGTGTGTGGCGAGAGGGATGACTGGCGTCGGCGACGATATCAGCCCGTCGAGCGAGGAGAAGTTGCGCACATACTTGCTCCAGACCGAGCCGTCCTCCATCGAGGAGAACCCGCCACCGACCAGTGGTCGATCCAGTGCTACCAGCAGATTCATTTTCCATGACATGACGCGGCCCATGAACGAGCTGTCTTCTTTGGCGTCGTCGATCGTGCCCATACGGTCGTACCAGCGGTCGGGCGCAACCGCCGCGACGACGCCGGCCACCATTGCGAGCACCAGCAGCGTGACCATCTTGTTGCGGCTCTTGAAGAATGCCGCCGCCCCCACCGCGACCAGGCCGATCAGCGCGCCTCGCGAATGGGAGGCGATCACGCCGACCAAATTGGCCAAGGCCGCCAGCGCGAAGCCGACCTTGACCAGCCGTGACTGAGAAAATCGATACAGATAGACGAGCGCCGGGACGGTCATCAGGATCGCCAGGCCAAAATGGTTGTTGTCGCCGAACGTCCCCGGCCCCTGCAGCACGTGGCCGCCACCGGACACGACGTATTTTGCCGCCTCGATCGCACCATGGATTCCCATGCCCATGCTGGCGGCGATCAACACCGAATGGATCTGCAGCCGGGTTCGCACCGTCGCGACCATAAAAAGACACAGCAGCACAATCTTGAACAGCCGATCGGCCAGATCATCGACGCGCGAGGTCTGCGTCAGGGCGAACATGTAGCTGATCATCGCCAGCACGAAGAAGGCGAGCGGCAAAACGACATGGGTATCGAAGCGGAGCTTCGGTCGGTATTACCGGTCTACCACCAGAGCCAGGAACGCAATGGCCACGGCCAACTTGTTGAATGGAATGCTATTGGCGAAGCCATGAATGTATTGGACGGGCGCGACCATCGCAAGCCATACCCAAAGCATGGTCGCCACATGGGCATATCGCACCGCCACCGGTAGCGTGGCTAGAAACAGCGCGGCGAAGATGAGACTGCGAATCACGAGCTATCTCCGGGGCAGGCCCGTTGCCGGATCGGGCGCGCGTGGACGCGGGCGCGCCGGTGGCCTGCCTCCGGTAGGCGCTGCCAGTCGCGGCACGGGCGGCGTTAGTACTGGCTGTTGCGGCTGTAACGCCCGGCTCTGCCGCTTGCGCTCCTTCTCCGCCGGCGCGGCCGATTCACGGTAGCGGAACAGGCCAAAGCTCGGCTCACCTGGCGCGGCGGTGGCGTTGGCCGCGCTCCAATAGACCAACAGCACGAACAACACCACGCCGATAAAATACGGGATGATTTCCACGCGACGTCCTAGCCTTCCATGTCACAGAGGGCCACCGCGCCGAGGTCAAACTTGCCACCGGCAGTGGCGGATTTTCGCGGCAGGCTATCACGCAACATCGACGATTGGAACCGGATCGCGCTCACGTGGGAGCCACCGGGGGTAGTGTGCCGTCGAGAAGTCCGCGCCAGGCGACGAACATGGCGGCCTCGTCGAACACCGCCTCGGCGCGCGCGCGGTTGGCTGCCCCCAGCGCGGGGTTGGCCAGTAGCGCCGCCAGCGCCCCAGCCACTGCGGCTTCGTCGCGTGCGACCACGAAGGGCGCGTTGGCGTCCACTACCATGTAGCGCACGTCCCCGACATCGGTCGCAGCCACCGGCAGCCCGGCAGCCATCGCCTCCAGCACCGCAATCGGCATCTGCTCGGTGTCCGACGACAACGCGGCGATGTCCCATTGCGCGAACAGGGCCGGCGTGTCGGTGACATAGCCGGGGAATTCGACGTCGCCGACCATGCCCAGCTCGGCGGCAAGTTCCTCCAGCCTCAGGCGCTCCGGCCCATCGCCGGCGATCACCAGCCGGCAGGGTGCGGCGGCACGGACGATGGCAAAGGCGCGCAACAATCGAGAAAGATTTTTTTCTGGTCGCAAGGCGGCAACCGTGCCGATGACCGGCACCGCAGCGCCTCGGCGCAGCACGGCGAAGCGGTCCAAGTCAATGCCGTTGGGCACATAACGTAGACCGTCGGGTGGCAGGCGCCAGGCCTCGGCGGCAATGCGGTACAGCACCCGCGACGGCACCGCCACGGTCGTGCGACGCAATAGCAGCCGGCGGATCCAGACCCGGCGCGGGAGTTGGCGGTCGCGCTCCTCTGGGCCAAAGCCGTCCTCGACATGGACATGGCGCACCAGGCGCGGCAGGTTTGCCATCGCCAATTCGATGCTGCCCCAGTTGCTGGTCACCAGCAGTTCCGGCCGCAGCGCGCGCAGCACTGCCCGGAACCGTGCCCGGTTTCCCAGCGTGTCACCCTTGCGGATCTCGACCTCCGGGAATGTGACATCGATCCGCGGGTCCAACCGCTCACGACATTCGGTATTGCCGTCCATGGCGACGATGGCATGGCGGTAATCGCGCCCAAAGCGATTGGCGAGAGTGCAAAAGCGCACCTGTGCGCCGCCGACGGCGAAGGTCGGATAGACATGCAGGAGCAGCGGCACCGTCATTCCGGCAGCACCTGGACCGCGAAGGCGCACCCAAAACCCGCCGCCGGGTTTGCCACCGGCGCCCAGCCCAGCGCCTGTTTGGTATCCGTCACATCGAACGCCGAGGCCATGCCGCACGACAGGAAGTCGCGCCGCGCCGGCATCGCCATCTCCCGGCCGGTAGCGCGATTGACCAGCCACGTGGCCATGTCGACCAACCACAGACGGATCGGCGATTGTGGGTAGAAGCGTGAGGGGCGGCCCATGGTGGTGCCTATGTCGGTGACGTAATGGCGGATGGTTGCCCGCACCTCGTCGACGACGTTGAACGCGCGGCGCTCCGCGCCGGGGGCGTCGCATTGGGCGCTGTCGGCGGCGCGCGGCTTTTCCAGCAGGACCGGGATGCCGGCCAGCAGCAGGGGTTCGGCGGCGCTGGCGTGCAGGCCGGGCGGGACCAGGACATGGGCGCGGTCGAAGCAGCCGGTGGCGGTGGCATCGGCGATGGCGGCATAGGGCGTGGCGCCGCCGGCGGCGCGGGCCAAACAGATGCGGCTCATGCGGTCAGGCCAGGGCCAGGGCGGCGTCGGCCTTGTGGCCGGCGGCGGGGAGCTCGTGCATCAGGAAGCCTTCGAACACCAGGAGCTGCCATAGCGCCATGGAATGGTCGAAGGCGGCGGCTTCATGTTCATCGAGCAGCCGGGCGATGGCGGTTTGCCGGAACAGGCCGCTGTCGAGCATGGCGGGGCCGAGCAGGCGTTCGCGCAGCCGGGCGATGCCGGTGCGGAACGGGGCGGCGAGCGAGGTGGAGAAGCCTTGCTTCGGGCGGTAGAGGATCTCGCGCGGCAGCAGCGGCTCCAGCGCCTTCTTGAAGATGTATTTGCCCTCGCCGCCGCGCAGCTTGAGGCTGGAGGGAAGGCTGAGCCCCCATTCAACGAATCGGTAATCCAGGATCGGGGCGCGCACTTCCAGCGAATTGGCCATGCTGGCGCGGTCGACCTTGGTCAGGATGCCGCCGACCAGCCAAGTCTGCAGGTCGGTGTATTGCGCCTGGAGCAGGGGATCGTCAGTGCCGGACTCCTCCATCAAGGCCGGGATGCGGGCGCCGGAATCATAGTCGCCGAGGCGGGCGGCCAGTTCCGGCGAGTACAGCGCGCGGCGCTGTGCATCATGGACCCGGGTCATGGTGCGCAGATAGCCGGCGGCGGAATCGAGGCTCAGCTCGGTCAGGGTGTATCTGGCGCGCAGCCAGCGCGGCGCCCAGTCCAGCTTGGGATAGGCCCGCGCCAGGCCGCCGAGCACCGATTTGCGCATGCCGGTGGGGATGTAGGAGCGGACGGCCTCGGTCAGGACGTGCCAGCGGTAACGGCGGTAGCCGGCGAAGACCTCGTCGCCGCCATCGCCGGAGATGGCAACCTTGGCATACTTGCGGGCCAGGGCGCAGACGCTGTGGGTGGGCACCGAGGACTGGTCGCCGAAGGGTTCGCCGAAGATGCGGCCCTGGAGCCGCGCTGCATCGATCATGTCGACGGCGGCGGCGCGCTCGTTGTGCTGGGCGGTGCCGTAGCGGGCGGCGACGGTCTCGGCGTACGGGGTTTCGTCCTCGCTGCCGTCGAAGCCGATGGTGAAGGTGTCCAGCGGAGTCGAGCGCTGCGGGGCAGCGAGGGCGACGATGGCGCTGGAATCGACGCCGCCGGAGAGGAAGGCGCCGAGCGGGACATCGGCGATCATGCGCTGGGCGACGCTGTGACGGAGCTGGTCGATCAGGGCGCGGGCGGCTTCGCTTGCGTCGACCTTGGTGATCTCAGTGGGGACGGTCCAGTAGCGCTGCGGCTGCGCGCGGCGGCTGCCTGCGTCGAGCTTCAGGAAGTGGGCGGCGGGCAGCTTGTGGATGGAATCGTAGATGGTTCCGGGGTCGGGGATGTAGCCATAGGTGAAGAAGTCATCGACGGCGGTGGCCGCGACGCGGCGGGACAGGCCGGGCACCGCGGCGAAGGAGGAGAGTTCGGAGGAGAAATACAGGCTGCCATCGGCCAGGCGGGCGTAATGCAGTGGCTTCTTGCCCATCCGGTCGCGCGCCATGAAGAAGGTGCCGCGCTTGCGGTCCCAGATGGCGAAGACGAACATACCGTTGAGGTGCTGGAGGCAGTCCGGGCCCCATTCCTCCCAGGCATGGATGATGGTCTCGGTGTCGCATTTGGTGCGGAAGACGTGGCCGCGCGCGGCGAGCAGCGGCATCAGGTCCTGGTAATTGTAGATCATGCCGTTGAAGACGATGACGACCGAGCCGTCCTCGTTGAACATCGGCTATTCGCCGCCGGTGGGGTCGATGATGGCCAGGCGGCGATGGCCGAAGCCGATGCCGGACTCGGCATGAAAGCCGTCGCCATCGGGGCCGCGATGGCTGATCGACGCGGTCATGCGGCGCAGCACGGCCATGTCGGCCGGGCCGCCATCGGGCCGGAAAATTCCTGTGATGCCGCACATCAGGCCAATTCACCCGTCATCCGCACCGCAACCTTGCCATTCTGAAATCGACGCGGCCGCGATGGACGCCGGGTCGGTGTAATACCAACCGCCCTAGCTTCTGACACATGCCCACTGCCTATGTCCGATGGATGCGATCCGCATTGGGTCTTCGGCGAGGAAGTTCCATGCGTCTTTGCATGCTTGGACGATGGCGTCTTAGGCTACGCTCAACAATTTTCGCTTCGGTCTGATGACCTTGGGCTGATGGTGTAGTTCCACTCAGGGTGCCACGTGTTGGTGGCGATGTTGAGGGTCGCCATCTCCTGGTCGCTGACGCGGATTGCCTTTGGATAGATGTTCTCAT